>PLMO01000063.1:2292-13359 GCA_003142515.1 Bacteroidales bacterium | reverse complement strand
TTCGAAAACCTCCCGGATTTTTTTAACTTCCATTTACTTTCCCTTATCTGCTTTGGTGCTGGCGGCATTTTCCGGGTCGACGATCTCGTAGATCTCCATGGCATGTTTCGCGGCTACCGTGTCATTCGAAGATAAAACCCGGTTATAGCTCATATAGGAAAGAAGACTCAGGTAGCTCTTTAACCGCTTGCACATCCTGACATCGGATGAATCTTTTCCTTTCGTGATCCGGAGTTCGTAATTCGTGATTTTTTTCTTCCACCAGTCGATATCTTTCGAAAAAAAATTATCATTTAAGGTTTGCTGTTCCTTCATTTCCTTCCCGATCAATTGCTGAAGTTGGTTTTGCTGCTTCTTGTAGGAAGATGAATTTTCAATAGTTACCAGTGTGTTTTTGAAATCTTCGATGGAATATAATCCGTCAACAAAACGGATCAGGTTGACGAGATGATTATGTTCTGCCACTGCATCGCCGGTTTCTTTATCTTTCACTATGATTTTTTCCTGCATATGAATAAAATTGAAGATCATGGAATCATTCTTTGGGATCAAGCCTTTACGCATGGAACAGAATTCAGTCCAGATAAATGCATTTTCCATGATTTCAACCGGTGGCCAGTCATGCTTCCCATTGAAGAGGATCGAGGCATGTGTGAATTTTGCTTCGTCCAATTGTTTGTCAAGATTGATCAGTTCATTCATATTAAAATCAGCATTCCCGGCAATAGAGATGTAGTCGGGTTTGAACCGTACTGGCTGGTTTGTAGATAAAAATCCTGCCCCGCAGCCGATAACACCGGCCACGCCACCCTGGTATAGCCCAATCATGCAGGCAATGCGTGCTCCTCCCGAAAACCCCATCACATAAATCCGGGTTGAATCAATGGAATACCTGCCTGAAGTTTCACTGAACAACGCATCGATGATGACCCCGGATGTATTCATGTCCAACCCGTTTTTCGAGTTATTTGAACCCATCAGGATATAGCCGTATTTGTCGGCAAGGTCCTTGTATTTTTCCAGTGGAAGGATTCCGCTACCATGGGGATCGAAAGCAATGATCACCGGAAATTTCAGGGCTGCAGTATAGTTTTTTGGAAGATAAAGTGCATAGCTGATCGTGTAATATTTCTGGCATGTGACCTTGGGAATGATTTTTCCCTTCTCAACCGGGGTAATAGAAGCAGAGTTGCCATTCGTCCTGTTATTTCCCGGCCCGCATCCCATCATGACGGCCAGCAAAATGATCCATAAGGGAGAACGGAGGAAGCTTTTCATCTTTTATAATAATTGGTGGATTCAAAGATCTTATCCGCCGATTTGGCTACGAAACCACTATATAGCTTTCCATTGGGTTCAGGATGCCTGAGGGCAAATTCATAATAGCAAGCCGGAATATCAAATTCTCCCTCCTGGAAAGGAACCCGGATGATCCCGGCTTTAATACTGGATTGTTCCAACAAGTCTGTGGGAGTTCCCTGAATTTCCCCGTTGGCATCGTTCAGAAGAAATCCATTGGATTTCAGAAATGTATTGACTTTTTCAACAGTGTTATATTCTTTCAGGGCATTTATACTTACCGTAAAATGGTTCACACGGAACCCATTCACATAAAGCCACGCCGCATATTCCGATTCGATCCGGAGCTTTTCATAAATCTTGAAGGACGGGGTTCCCGAAACATTCCCGGCATAGATCAACTCCTTTGACTTTAAGATCCTCACCGGAATATTCCCAACCCATTCATCCACAACATGCTTCATGTGCTCACTGAACTGATCCACCAGGAGCTCACTGATAAAAACCCGTGGGGCTTCAGGGTCGGTCTTATGCTCAAAATGTTTGGCATAGAGCTTCTTGTGCGCAAAATGATAATCGCGCTTGTATTCGTACCCGTTCCTGATAAAAACTTTTGCCAGCACATCGATCCCGATGAGTGGATGATTGTATGTGCGAAATGCAATATGATCGTTGACAATGGTTTCACCTTCCCTGACCAGCAGGTCATAAACCTTTTTAGTTGCAGGATTTTGTGTAATATAGTCTTGCCAGAGTCGCCCGAAAATATCCTGATAGTTCATGGTTGTCATCATATAGAGGTTAATACTTTTAGTTACAGAGTCACAAAGTGACAAAGTGACAAACTTTAAAAACTTTACAAACTTTATAACTCAAAACATTCCTGTCACAAACTCGTCAACAGTAAGATTATTAAAGTAATCACTGATGTTATAAGAGGTTAATACATCACGGATTTTTCCTTCTGTATGCTGAACATTCCGGAGTGCATTTTCGATCTCTTCGGGTTCGCACATATTGAAATAATCCCCAAAGACCTTGATATCACGTATGATCCCATCTGTCACATCGATATTGAATTCAAGTGTACCGCTGTTATTGGTGCGAAGAACTTTCCTGAAATTGTATTGGGGTGAATACCCGAAATTCCACTCCCAGGTACCATACTTCGATTGAACCATTTCCCCGATCCGTGCATGATCTTCTTCAGAAAGTTCATAGAGAATTGCTTCCGGATATTTTTCCATGATATGGTTTTCGATAAGGGTTGAAAACTCCATCACATCCATAGGGGTTTTCAGGTGTTCGCTGATGTTGGTGACCCTGCTTCGTACCGATTTTACCGCTTTGTCTTTGAACTTCAGCGGATCGGCATTCAAGGCTTTGCTCAGGTCAGGCATATGGGAAGAAAACAGGAGTGTGCCGTGCGAAAGTACCTTGTTCTTCCAGATGTGCATCGCATTCCCTGAGAATTTCTTTCCTTCGATGGTAAGGTCATTTCTGCCTTCGAAACGTGCATCAATCCCGAGTTTTACAAGTACTTCGAGAATGGGTTCCGTGTATTTTCTGAAGTCGATCAGGTTGTTGCTTTCCCCCTGCATGGTGAACGTGAAGTTCAGATTCCCGAGATCATGGAATACTGCTCCACCGCCTGATAACCTCCGCACAACCTTGATGTCGTTCTCCCTGACGTAATCCAGGTTGATCTCCGCCAGGGTGTTCTGGTGTTTACCGACAATGATAGAAGGGGCATTTCTCCAAAGCATGAACGAGTCATCTTTGATCTCCTTCAATACATATTCTTCTGTAGCCAGGTTGAAATAAGGATCAGTATTATGTCTTCGGATGATCAGCATGGAAATCAAACTTTGACAACAAAATTATACTTTTTCCGGAAGTGGAAGATGAAAAAGGGGAATGAAGAATTACTTTCTTATCTGCCAGTCAGCCTGGTTTGGTTTTAGTTGTGTATCAAATCATACATTTTTTTGTTTCTCTGGTACTTAATCAATACCTTTGCACCCCTAAATTTTCAGGAAACGAAGAGAATGATCAACATAACACTACCCGATAATTCTGTCAGGCAATATCCGGAAGGCATTACCGGGATGGAAATCGCCAAAAGTATCAGCGAAGGGCTTGCACGCAATGTGCTCTCCGTATTGGTGAATGATGAGGTATGGGATGCTACCCGTCCGATACGGTCTGATTCAAAGATACGGTTGTTTACCTGGAACGATGAGGAAGGAAAAGGAACCCTCTGGCATTCTTCCGCTCACCTGATGGCAGAAGCGATTGAACTGCTTTATCCCGGAGCCAGGTTTGGCATCGGGCCTCACATCGAGAACGGATTCTATTACGATATTGATTTTGGAGACAAAGCTATTTCTTCTGAGGATTTTCCAAAGATTGAAGCAAAGATGTTGGAACTGGCAAAAGAAAACCAGGTTTTCGTGCGGAAAGAAGTTCCAAAGGCAGAAGCGCTGGACTATTTTACCCGGAAAAATGATGAATATAAGATAGAATTGCTGCAAGATCTTGAGGACGGGCAGATCACCTTTTATGAATGCGGCCATTTCACCGACCTTTGCCGTGGCCCGCATTTGCCCGACACCTCTTCCATTAAAGCTGTCAAGTTGCTTAATACGGCAGGAGCATACTGGAGAGGTGACGAAACCCGTCGTCAGCTGACACGTATTTATGGGGTTACCTTCCCGAAACAGAAAGAACTGACCGATTATCTTGCCCTTCTTGAAGAAGCAAAGAAACGCGATCATAGGAAGATCGGCAAGGAGATGGAACTCTTCACTTTCTCACAGAAGGTAGGACTGGGACTTCCCTTATGGCTTCCCAAAGGCGCATTGCTGAGGGAACGTCTTGAAATGTTCCTGAAGAAAGTTCAGAAGAAAGCCGGCTACCAGCAGGTAATTTGTCCACATATCGGAAATGTGGAGTTATACAAAACGTCAGGACATTTCCAGAAATACGGCGAGAGCTCTTTCCATCCCATCACAACCCCGGTTCCGGGAGAAGAGTTCTTCCTGAAACCGATGAATTGTCCGCACCATTGTGAGATCTACGCTTACAAGCCCAGATCTTACAAAGAACTTCCCATCCGGATCGCGGAATTCGGGACGGTTTATCGTTATGAGCAGAGCGGCGAGCTTCACGGACTTACCCGTGTTCGCGGATTCACACAGGACGACGCCCACATTTTCTGTACACCCGAACAGGTGAAAGATGAATTTAAAGGTGTGATCGACATTGTCATGCTGATCTTCAGGGCGCTTGATTTTAAGGATTTTGTTACCCAGATATCGTTCCGCGACAAGAACAATAAAGAGAAATACATAGGCACTGACGAGAACTGGGAAAAAGCCGAAAAGGCCATCATGGAAGTGGCCCAGGAGAGGAACCTGAACTATGTGATCGCCCCCGGGGAAGCTGCTTTCTATGGCCCGAAGATGGATTTTTTGGTGAAGGATGCACTGGGAAGAAAATGGCAGCTGGGTACCATCCAGGTTGATTATAATCTTCCAGACCGGTTTGAACTTGAATACATCGGAAGCGACAACCAGAAGCATCGTCCGGTAATGATCCACCGTGCCCCGTTCGGATCGATGGAACGTTTTGTGGCTGTTCTGATCGAACATACTGCCGGACAGTTCCCGCTCTGGCTGACTCCCGACCAGGCTATCATCCTGCCAATCAGTGAAAAATACCAGAATTATGCAGAAAAAGTTTTACAGTTCCTGAATAATTCCGATATTCGCGCCCAAATTGACGACAGGAATGAAAAAACCGGCAAGAAGATCCGGGATGCCGAACTGGCAAAGATTCCATTTATGCTGGTGGTAGGAGAGAGGGAAGAAACTGACGGAACCGTTTCTGTGAGAAAACATGGCCAGGGTGACCTCGGCCCGCAAAAACTGGAAGACTTCGCCCGTTTCATCACGGATGAAGTAGCAAAAGAATTGGGAGAAATAAATTGATAGTGATAATTGAAAATTCATAATTCATAATTCATAATTCATAATTCATAATTAAAAATAGGAGGATATACCATAGCACTTCCGTTTAACAGCAACTTTAACAGAGGAGGCCGCAGGCCTTTCGTAAAAAAAGAAGACCCTCACAAGATTAATGAACACATAAAAGCCTCTGTCGTTCGCGTAGTTGGGGAAAATGTTGAACCGGGTATTTACAACCTTCATGAAGCATTGGTCATGGCGGAAGATCGGGGACTCGACCTTGTGGAGATCTCTCCGACAGCAAACCCACCGGTTTGCAGGGTGATCGATTATAAAAAATTCCTTTATGAACTGAAGCGGAAACAGAAGGAAATGAAGGCGAAAACCGCAAAGATCATTGTAAAGGAGATTCGCCTTGGGCCCAACACTGATGACCATGATTTCAATTTTAAACTGAATCATTGCATCAAGTTCCTGAAGGATGGAGCCAAGGTCAAAGTGGATGTTTTCTTCAAAGGAAGATCTATCATTTACAAAGAACAAGGCGAACTGATCCTTTTGAAATTTGCCCAATCCATCGTGGATTATGGAAAAATTGAACAAATGCCACGACTGGAAGGAAAAAGAATGATCATGATCATTGCACCAAAGAAATAGCGAAATAGCGAAAAGCGAAAAAAATTATTGCCTAATACCCAATACCTAACACCTAATACCCAATACCTAAAACCTAATACCTTAATACTTAACACTTAAAACTTAACACTCCAATGCCAAAAATGAAATCGAAATCCGGCGCCAAGAAAAGATTTGAAGTTACGGGCACTGGTAAGATCAAACGGAAGCATGCTTTCAAAAGCCACATCCTGACGAAAAAATCCACCAAGCGGAAACGTAACCTTACCTATTCCGGGCTGGTAGATAAAGCGGATGAAGCCAATGTTAAGGAAATGCTTCAACGTTAATTTAATCATTGTTTAACTTACCCGCAGCTTTAAGGACCCGCCAAGGGACGCTCAGGTAAAAAAATTGTAAACATGCCAAGATCAGTAAATGCAGTAGCTTCACGAGCAAGAAGGAAGAAACTGCTCAAACAGACAAAAGGGCAATTCGGACGCAGGAAAAATGTCCTGACTGTTGCCAAAAATTCCCTCGAAAAAGGTTTAACTTACGCATACCGCGACCGCAGGACCAAGAAAAGAAATTTCCGTGGCTTATGGATCACCCGTATCAATGCAGGTGTCCGCGAACACGGGATGTCNNAGCCTGGCCGACCTGGCAATGAATCATCCGGAAGCTTTTAAAGCCGTTGTTGATTCTTTGAAGGATTAATCTTTCAAATAAAGTAATTTTTTTTACTGAAACGCATAACGCGCAACGCGTCACGCGTTATATTTGTTTTTTTATTTGACTGAAAAATTTATATTTGCAAAAAAAACAAAAAACCAACCGTATGAAAAAACTTTATTCTGCCTTATTGTCTCTATTATTGCTGGCAAGTTTTCCAACCCTGGCCCAAAAAGGTTTGTATTTTGGAATAGCTGGAACTGCTCAATCAACCTGGATCACAAACCAGAATAATTATGGTATTCTTGAAATGGATGAAAAAACCACATTTGGTGGGGCTGCTAATCTCAACGTCGGTTTTGATTTTACCAATCATCTCGGAATAAAAATTGAGATCGGGTACGGTAAATATGGTCAGAAATATACGGATACAAGGGACAGTAGTACATTCGACCGGGACATCAAGTTGAATTACCTCACCATTCCAATCATGTTCAAATACCGTATCGGAAGCCCCATTATAAAGTTCTACATCGCGATTGGCCCTCAGTTTAATATGTTAATGGCTGCAAAGCAAACTTATAATAAGAATGGTCTTCCATATATGGATGATGTGGATGATACGATTACGGGTAGCACTTTTAAGATAGGACAAGAAGAGATCAAGGAAAGGTTCTCGTCGATGGATGTTTTTGCAAGGATGGATCTTGGACTGGATGTTACTCTTGTCAAACATCTCATGATCGAATTCGGGATAAAATTAGGATACGGTCTCATGGATCTTAATGCCGCCGATTACCGCATCAAGGATCATTCAGGCACTTATCATCCGTCACACAATGTTTTTGGAGGACTTACACTGGGATTGAATTACCGCCTCTAGGATTCTGTAAAAAATATTTGTAAAAAAGAGAGGTAGTTTCTGCGGCCTCTCTTTTTTTATGATGAACGAAATGGGAAAAATCCTATTCATCAGGAATTATAAAAGAAGATGAATGGATTGCAAGGATGATTAATGCAATCCCTGTTTGATGTAGTTTTTAAAGAATTGCAGGAATTGTTCCGTGACTAAGCGTTTGGCGATGATCTCTTTCCGGTTGTTGAGTATATAGACGACCGGTGTGGTGCTGATATCGTATTGCTCATGGTAATTGCCCGTCAGGGTTCGAGGGCCATTCACATTGATCCAGTCCATTTTTCTTTTCCGGATCGCTGATTTCCATTTAACCAGTGATGTATCGGAACAAACAGCGAAGATCTTCAGCCCCAAGGTGTCTTTCTCTTTATCATAAAAATCTTTCATTTTCGGGATCTCCTGTTCACAATGTCCGCAATCGGGATCCCAGAAGAAGAGAATCAGGAAATTGGATTTGACCGAATACATCGATACGGGCTGGTTGTTTGTATCGAGCATGATCATGTTCGGCGGGATCTGCCCGATCAGCAAAGGCCTGATCCTGTTGGCTTTCTTTATCAGGTTCTCCACAACTGCAGGTCGTTCCCAGGTAGCCTTGTGCGTGAGGTAATAGGTGTCGACAACATGCACGAAGATACGGTCAAAACCCATGATCTCAGAACTTTCTGAATGATAGGTTGCATACCAGACAAGGTATTTGAACATTTCCGGGTTGGGTCGGGCTTTTTCTATCAGGATATCGGTTTCCTTAATAATAGTGTCGGGATTCTGGTAAAGGATTTTGTCAAAGTATTTCTTGAGTTTATTGTCAAATACAGGGGTCCGTAAAAGCCGTTCATCGGTGAAATCGGTTCCGTCCCAGTAATGAGCTTTGGTATACCGGTAAGCAAAGGTTGAATCTTTCCTTCCGTTTGTCAGGACCGGGATATCAGGGATCTCCGGTTCCCGCATGGCATTGATAAAAAAGGCAACGAAAGAGGAGGGATATTTTTCTGCAATTTCCAGCTTATACCGGATGATCTCCTTATTTATTGCTTCCGACTGATCATTGAGGAGTTTTATGGAATCCTTGCTGGGTTTACCGCGAACAATAAGGTTTTGCAGCGCCTGGATCTCCGCAAACCGGGTTTTGTTGTATTTAAGATAATCGTAAAAAAGCTGGTTTTCCGGAGAGCCGGTGATCATCATCTTTCCTGACAGGTCCTTCCGGTCGGTTTCCATGCTGAATTTCCGGTCGTTGTTGACAATGAATTCAAAATAGTTTTTATCATTGATCACGGCGAGGTAGATACCTTTCGGATAATCAACGTTGGCTTTAAAGGTAAATCGGCCGTCTGCATCCACTTTCACCGTATCCTTCACATATGTCCCGTTGCCATAATAGGTAGCGATCAGGCAGATGGTATCTTTCATTCCTTTTACCCGGAACCTGATAAGGTATCCGTCGTTCGTTGCCTTCAGCTGCATTGAAATTCCCAAAGATCCAAGGAACACTAGAAAAAAAAGAATTTTTTTCAAAGTATTGTTTTTACTGATGTTCATCGCGTAAAAGGTCATTGATCGTTTTTACAGGGTTGAATGTGATCAAGGGAATCTGCACAAAAAGTGTGATCCAGCCGGCCATTGAACCGTTCCACAGGCCTGGCAGTTCCAATGCTTTTAATGTCCGGCCTCCGCTCGATTTCAGGGAGATGAACCCGGTGGATTCGTCTACAAAATCCTGCAGGTTAAACGGATTTCCCTTATAATCTATTGTGCAGCAAACCAGGTCAACCGGGTTGAAATGCGTAGAAGCACGGAAAATCGCAGTTTGTCCTTCATCTTTCATGTTGACCTGTGAAGATTCAACGATCTGGAGTGAGGATTTGCCGTCCTGACCGGCAACCCAGAAAGGGCCGCCTCCCGGTTCGTCTTCGTTCCTGACCATGCCGCAGACCCGGATCGGGCGGTTGAGTTCCCGGGCCAGGATGCTGCATTGTGTTTCTTCAGTTTTCTGTTCAAACCCTGCCGGAAGGCATACAAGGTTCCGTGAAGCGGTAAAGGAGGCCATTTCATGGATCTCTTCGATGGTGATATTTCCTGATCCTGCCTTCTTCAGAAAATCGAAAATTCTCCGGCGGATATGCAGCAGGAATCCTCCGATCAGCTTTTTGTTTTCGATGGTCGGGGGTTTGAGCCTGTCAGGAACAATGTTGTCGATATTTTTAATGAAGATGACGTCGGCATCCTGCTCACCCAGGTTTGCAAGGAGTGCCCCATGTCCTGACGGTCTGAAGAGAAGAGTCCCCTTGGGTTTCCTCAAGGGAAAATTATCTTCGTCAACGGCAATAGTATCGGTGGATGATTTTTGTATGGAATGGTGAATATCTAAGTGCATGTGAAAACGGGCTTCATACTTTTCCTTGACGGCAGCGACCATTGCATCAAATTTCCCGATGTGTTCCGGGGAAACGGTAAAATGTATTGTTGAAACGTCGTTCCGGTCCCTCGTATAATTTGCGGCTTCCACAAGATGCTCTTCCATGGCGGCCCTTGGGCCATCTTCGTAACTGTGAAACGCCAACAAGGCCTTTGGAAGGGCGGCATAATTCAAACCCACCTCACCGAGCAGATGGTCAAGGATGAGGGCGAAGTCCTTTTTAGCCAATGCCTGTTCGAGGAGCTTTCCTTCTTTCATTAAGGAAGACTGCAGATCATGATAAAAAGCAAAGCGTTGAATATTATGAAAGAAGTAATTCACTGAGTTGAAGCTGGTGTCGGAAAAGTAATTTTCAGGAATTCCACTGCCGGCCTCCAGTGACTCCCTGAATTCGAACAAGTGCTTAAACATCCTGCTGGCAGCGCCGGAGGCGGGAACAAATTTGATTACCCGGAGGGAAGGGGCTTGTTCCTCAAAGAAACGAATGAACTCTTTTTTTTGCTTTTCGCTGAGGGTGATGATTCCGTCGTCCAGGATTGCGGGCCGTAACAACCGGATAAAAGGAAATCCCTGACGGAAATGATCCAACTGATTCTCCAGTGTTTTCAGCGTGATTCCTTTTTTTTTGATCTGATTGAGATCATCCTGTTGGAACATACCGCAAATTTTTAATAACTTTGGCAAAATTATCGTAAATTATGAAAAGACTACTCACCACGGTATTATTTTTCCTTGTGATAACCGGTTTTTCACAACAGATACCACAGAAATATTTTGTTGCATTCACCGATAAGAACGGAACTCCTTATTCTATCAGTAATCCCCAGGCATTCCTCACGCAAAGGGCGATTGACCGGAGAGCTGCGCAGGGAATTCCCATTATTGAAGAAGATCTGCCGGTAAATCCCGCCTATGTAAATGCAGTTGCGGCAACAGGTGTGCAGGTGTTTACCCATTGCAAATGGTTCAATGGAATTACAGTCAGAGTTACCGATACTGCAGTATTACCCTCAATCATAGCGCTTACTTTTGTTCAGAGTGTTACGAGGGTTTCCTCTTACAATTCCAAGAAATCAACCATAAGTGACCGGAAATTCCGGTTGGAAGAAGGACTTGGTACAACGGGCGGTCATGAAAGCAGGTCGCCGGGTTCAGTTCAAACCTATAATTATGGT
>PLMO01000063.1:0-2273 GCA_003142515.1 Bacteroidales bacterium | reverse complement strand
CGTGATTTCGTGTATCCTGCCGGAGGAAATGTTTGCATTTACGGTGACACTGCACATCCTCACGGAGCCGAAGTTCTTTCCACAATGGGCGGTAATACTCCAGGTCAGTTGATCGGGACTGCACCTAAGGCCTCTTACTGGCTGATCCGCACAGAAGATGCACCTACCGAAAATATCGTAGAGGAATATAATTGGGTAGTTGGAGCGGAAATGGCCGATAGCGTGGGCGCCGATGTGATCAACTCATCCCTGGGATATTCCGTGTTTGACAACGGTTGGATGAACCACAGTTATACCGATATGAACGGCTATACCAATCCCTCCGCAAGGGGAGCAAATATTGCAGCCAGCAAAGGTATGGCTTTAAGCATCAGTGCAGGGAATATTGATTTTAATAACCCTCCCTACTGGAGCTATATTTGCTCGCCTTCTGATGCCTTGGGAGCCTTTAGTGTCGCAGCGGTGGATGAGAATGGAAATTATGCTTATTTTAGTTGCACCGGTACTGTGAATGGTACTTTTGTAAAACCGAACATTGCTGCCCAGGGACAGGATGCCTATGTGTGCTACCCGAACGGTTCATTCGGCCCCGGAAGCGGGACTTCCTTTTCTTCTCCCATCAACGCAGGAATGATGGCCTGTTTATGGCAGGCAAGGCCGACCTTCACTCAGTTAATCCTGCGGCAGGTCATTGAGGAAAGTGCAAGCCAATATATGCATCCGGATTCCTTACTGGGATACGGGATTCCCGATTATGCCATAGCCCTGACATTATCGCAAGTCGGTGTACAAAGCGAAACCAATATCCAGGCTTTTCCTAACCCATTTAAAGATGCCTTTAGTATATTGGTTGAAAACAATTTGTCCGGTAATTTTGAGATCAGCCTTATCTCTCTCACCGGCGATCTTATCCTGAGAACCAACAGGATGATCATTGCCGGAGGAGGGAATACCATAACCCTGAACAATCTTATTACCCTTGCCCCCGGAATGTATATTCTGAAGATCTCCTCAGGAAATATAACAGAATACCTGCATATGGTAAAGATTGAAAAGTAAAAAGTTCTGATAACACGGAGATTCCTCTCCGGAATCCGGAATGCCAGAGAACGGAAATAGTCTTCTGGCATTTTTTTTATCCAAAAGGCAAGAGCCCTTAATTTTTTTTCTTGGTAGAAGTAGGGTAGGGCATGAAGTCAGGTTGATGATGATTTCTGATTATTGTGATGAACATGTTTACATAAAATGTTACAACAGATAGTTTCCAATGGTAATGACATACAAATTTACACTAAATAGTTATTAACATTTGTCGAATGGTGTAAATAAAGTATTATATTTGCATTGTGATTTAACATTAAAGTTATGGAAAAAGAAGTACAAGGCACAGAAATTGAGATCAATACACTTGGATTTAAGAGTATTTTCGATCTTATTAATGCTTTCCCTACTGAACAGAGTTGCATTGAACATTTAGAAAATCTGCGATGGAATGGTTATGTTGTTTCTCCATTCGATCCTGAATCAAAAGTTTACAAATGTGCAGGGAATAAATACAAGTGTAAGAGCACCGGAAAGTATTTTAATGTTAAGACCGCAACCATATTTGAGGATACAAAGATCCCATTGAAAAAATGGTTTATGGCCTTGTATATTTTCTCCTCACATAAAAAAGGTATTTCCTCTCACCAGCTTGCAAAAGATATTACCGTAACTCAAAAAACAGCTTGGTTCATGCTTCACAGGTTAAGATATGCGTTCGATCATCCAAATTTTAAAAGGGCTTTATATGGAGAAATAGAAGTTGATGAAACTTATATCGGAGGGAAGGAGAAAAACAAACATGAGGACAAGAAAATACCCGGCTCACATGGAGGTGCTAATAAGTCTCCGGTATTCGGTATGCTTGAACGTGGAGGGTCTGTAATTGCTCAAAAAGTTAAAAATACCACTTCTAATGCTTTATTACCCATCATTTACGAGAATGTTAAAAAGGACTGGATAATTTATTCCGATGACAACAAGTCTTATGATTACTTAAAAAACAATTATTTACACCTCACAGTTAATCACAGCGCAAAGGAATATGTTAAAGGAATGATCCATACGAACAGTATTGAGGGCTTCTGGTCGCAAATGAAGCGTGGTGTTGATGGTATCTACCATTGGGTAAGCACGAAGCATTTACAGGGCTATATTGATGAATACTCGTTAAGATTCAACACACGCAAAAATTGTACATGTGACAGATTTAATGTTTCAATAATGGGTTA
>PLMO01000032.1 GCA_003142515.1 Bacteroidales bacterium | reverse complement strand
ATTGAAACGGTGGCAAGAATAGCAGTTTCAGACGATCCGAATACACTCCTGGGAAAATAATTTATTTAGACTATGTATAAATAAAGAAATCCATATTATCTTTGTCGTTTAACACCAAACGCCGTTTACTCATTACTGCTGACGGATTTCATCATGAAGGACCTAAAACCCATTATTGGCATTAGTTTCAGGCAACTTTACTGAATCATCAAATACCTCCATGATCATGGATACATCATCCCTCATAAGTAAGGAAGGTTTTCTATATCCTCATTAGGTCTTCAACAACTTAACAACTTTACTCAGACTATTGTTTTTTACTATCAGGACATTGCGGTCAATCAATGCGTAAATCAACTAATTCAATGGCAGATTTGCCAGGTTCATTTATGGTTTATGCGCAAGTTCTATTATTAGGTGTCACGCGTCACCTCCTCCTGACTACCTTAAATGACATCGAACTCCCGTTTGTTGTATAGAACTGAACCACATAAATTCCCGGCTGCAGATCATTTCCCGCATTATCGTTTCCATTCCAGTCAATATGATGCAGGCCAGTCGCAATTTTCGAATTGTACAACATATTCACCAGTTTTCCGGTGAAATCGAAAATCCTGATGGTAAGATGCGTTTCGTACAAGACCTTGAAATCAATATTCAGTTGCCCGATGAATGGGTTGGGTCCCATTTTTATCATTGTAATATCATTACCCTTATCCTGTTCAGGGATGCCGATCACCACATTGGTCTGGACAATATTGGAAGGCAACGATTCATGCCCTAACTGGTCGACTGTAGTGACATAGAACTCATAAAAGCCATTCGTGACCGTTAGAAAATATTGTACTCCGATAGTGCTGTCGAGTTTTGCAAATGTCGTTCCACCATTGGTTGACCAGTAAATGTTGAAGTGGTTAAAATCGCTCATTTCCGGCTTATCCCATTGTAACATGATGTTTTGAGCCACCGGGTTGTCAAGACGGAGATTCTGGGGTGGTGGCGGTATCCCGTCAACGGCGCCGAAGGTGATCACGCCGTATCCCTCGGCCGTGAAGATATTCTGGTTGAGGCAAGGCCACCAGCCATCATAATTGGTCGGGTCGTCGAGCGCAAAAATGAAAATGCCGCTCTGGCTCTGGCTGTTGAAGGCGATCTGCCAGTTTGAAGCCGTGCCAAGCGGGATGACAAATTCATACACCAGGTGTCCGGTTGCGGCAGATACCTTGATTTGCGGATTGGGCAGGTAAAATACGGTACCTACGCCCCCATTGTTATAGATCGGACGGAATTTGATCACATCTCCCGAGGCATAGTGAGCTGCCCAGAAATTACCTTCGGTGCTATCGCCGACAGGAGGGAAGACGCCGTCGTGATTGTCGTCTACATAGAGGGCAATTTCATCATGATCGTTCAGTACCGTGTCTAATGTATTGTCTACCGCTACATAGAGCGAAGTCAGTGCCGTATCCACCTTGAACCAGGCCTTGACGCTTCCGACCGGCCTGGGAAGATTATCCTCTTTTCCAAGGAAGTTGGAGATATCGACTTCACAGGCATCGCTCCATTCACCGGGACTGATCACTCCATCAATCGTGGGGGTCGAACCCACCCAGGCCGTGATCTCATGCGTGATAAAGCCGGTTGATATCCAACCTTCAGCATCGTTTGAGTATGGAGTTTGCAAACTATCGGGTAATTGTCCGGTAACTGCATAATAATAATCAGTGAGCGGAAGGGCGGTATTGTCGGTATAAGTAAGCTGACCTGCTCCGACCGTTCCTATAGGAGTTGACGGATAATAATCAAAAGCATATTGTTTACGGTAGATGTTATAACCGGTGATCCCGATTGTTGTTGATGCCTGCCAGTTAAGGACTACTGTGAGTCCTGCCCCCTGAGTTGCCGTAAGATTGGTTGGAGGGTTCCCGGTAGGGATCAGTGTGACATTTTGGGTTGTCACCTGGTTTGAAATGATCTGGATGTTTGGAATGTCCTGTGTTATATATCCAGTAGCGCTGTAT
This sequence comes from Bacteroidales bacterium, assembly GCA_003142515.1. Taxonomy (GTDB): domain Bacteria; phylum Bacteroidota; class Bacteroidia; order Bacteroidales; family FEN-979; genus FEN-979. The sequence continues at coordinate 1,836 of PLMO01000032.1, read as the reverse complement.
CTTACTGTATAAGTACCATCGGGAATGTACTTCAGGATATAAGCCGATGAGTCATTTGAAAGGGTGAAATAGCTATTCATCCCGATGATTTCAACCTTTACGCCGGCCTGCTGGGTTGATCCGGATTTAATAGCGAGGCCGTTCAGGGTTCCCCCGCCCGGGTCAGAATTGATGTTGTAAAGTTTCCCACCATTGCCCATTACCCGGGCATGCACTGCCTTTCCCCCGGTAACACACAGTTTCCCATCGGCCGAAAGGTCGAGGCAAAAATTCGATCCTGGTGAATTAACGGTGAGATAGGGCACGTTGCTCTGTTTGCGGAACAGCAACAAGTCGGGAGTGGAGTTGTCAATAGGCCCCCAGCCTGCTGCAGCGATGATAGACCCGTCGGAGCTGAGATCCACGCATTGTACCATGTCGCCCATGTTGGAGTATATCCACAGCGGCACCGGCGAATAGTTGTTGAAAACATACAACTCCCCATCATTGCCCCCGGCCGCGGTAAAGATCAGGGTTCCGATTCCAATGGTACTGCCGTCACCTGAAATCCCCATTCCGGCAACCCATGAATTAACCCCGTTCACGGTATAGCTCCATCTTTGTGTATAGGTAGAAGATGTATCAATGTATTCAAGTAAATAAACATGCCCGCTGACATCACCACAGACAATGTATTTCCCGTCATCCGAGATGGCCGGGGGTAATTGCTGTTGTAAACCGGTCTTTTGAAAAATCTGTGCACCTGTAGCCGTATTCAGAACAAACAATTTGTTAATTCCGCCGGAACCCTGCCCCAGCAGAAGGCGGTTTCCGCTTCTACTCAACACCAGGGCAGTGTAGTAAGTGCCTGCGTATGATGTGACCCACACAGGCGTGTTCTGCCCAATAATGAAACAATAGACGAATAAAGAATCCCATGTGAGGTTAACGGCGGCAACATAAACCTGCTGGCCGTCATTCCGGATCTGAATTCCCACTATAGCCCGGGAAAAAATGGTTGTTGACCAAAGGGGCACGGGTGAATCGGGCGCGTAAACCTCCACACGGTCATTCGTCCCCATCCCCCCATTTGCGATCCTGGTGCCATCTTCTGTCATGTCAACCATCACATAATTCTCATTGATGGTAAAGGGGACCTCCCAGATGGGGATATTGGAATTACCGTAAAGTGAAAGCCGATCGTTGTTCGTTCCCCATCCTGCGACCGTTTTCTGGCTCTGAGACGAAACTTCCGCATAATAATCGATGCCTGCAGCATCTGTTACCTCCCAGTTGAGGCCGGGTGTAAGGGGTGCAGATGCTGATCCCGGGAACTGGTTTGAGGGAGCGCTTGTTCCCGGTTGAAATTCAACCTGGATACTACCCGTTTTGAGATCCGTAATGATTCGCTGGGCCCGTGTTTCCTTGTTCTGTGCAACCGAATCTTTACCCATAAATGTCAGCGTGATTTGGGTCTGGCTAAAAACGCTGATTAATCCGAAGAAGAAAAATACTATTAAATAGAACTTTTTCATGGGAATGTTGTTTTAGATGGTTTTTGGTTGCATTGATTTTTTGTCAAAATTGGATTAAGTTTGGCAACTTAAAAAAAATCTGAAGAATTAAAACATTATTTTAACTTTGTGTTAATTATTCAACATATTTATGAAAACAATCGCACAGATAGTTAGTACCATTATTTCATTTCACAGAAGCTATTTCTTGCAGAATTATTGGCTGAGGGTCTTATCAACATATCGTCACTTGCCCGGAAAATAAAACCAGAGATAGAGGATTTTTTGCAGAAACCTGTTCAAAACGGTGCTGTTGTGATGGCCTTGAAACGATATACTCCCC
>PLMO01000185.1 GCA_003142515.1 Bacteroidales bacterium | reverse complement strand
TATAGAAATTATCGCCTTTTTTTTGGAGGGCAAAGCATCTCGCTGATTGGGACATGGATGCAACGAATCGCAATGCCCTGGCTGGTGTATCGCCTTACGGGTTCGGTATTCTTGTTAGGTGTCGTTGGCTTTGCCGGTCAAATTCCAACTTTCTTATTAGCTCCTATTGCCGGAGTTCTGACTGATCGGTGGAATCGCTATCACATTTTAATTGTTACTCAGATTGCCGCAATGATACAAGCATTAATCCTGGCATTTCTTTTTTTCAATGGGACGATCGGGTTCTGGCATATTCTGTTTTTAAGTGTTTTCCTTGGTTGTATTAATGCCTTTGATATGCCTGCCCGTCAATCATTTTTAGTAAAGATGATAGAGGACAGAAAAGATCTGGGTAATGCAATTGCCCTGAATTCCTCAATGGTTAACAGTGCAAGATTACTTGGGCCTTCAATAGCAGGTGTGTTAATTTCTATCACGGGTGAAGGAATCTGTTTTCTTTTGAATGGGTTAAGCTATATTTTCGTTATCGTTTTTCTGTTGATGATGAGAATTTCCCCGGAAAAAATAAAAACTCAAAATACCCGTGTTTTACAGGAATTAAAAGAAGGGTTTACTTATGTTGTGGGGTTCATGCCGATCAGGTATATTATCCTGTTACTTGCATTGATCAGTTTTATGGGAATGCCTTATACTGTGTTAATGCCGGTTTTTGCAAAGAGTATTCTTCATGGTGGGGCTCATACCTTCGGTTTTCTTATGGGTGCTTCCGGTATAGGCGCTTTGTCTGGTGCCATTTATATGGCATCCAGGAAAAGTGTTGTGGGCCTGGTAAAGATCCTCCCTCTTTTTGCAGCTGTCTTTGGCTTTGGACTTATTGTATTTTCTTTATCTCATTTCTTTTTACTTTCAATGGTATTAATTTTAGTAACCGGTTTCGGAATGATCATGCAGATGACTTCAAGCAATACCATTTTGCAAACCATTGTTGATGATGATAAGCGCGGTCGTGTCATGAGTTTTTATACGATGGCATTTATGGGTACTGCTCCTTTTGGCAATTTGTTTGCGGGGGTATTGGCAAGTAAAATAGGTGCGCCAAATACGCTCATAATAGGTGGTGCCTCATGTATTTTAGGTGCTGTATTCTTTGCAAGAAAACTCCCTGAACTAAAAAAGAAAATTCGTCCAATCTATATCAAATTAGGTATCGTTTCTGAAGTAGCATCCGGGATCCAAACAGTAACAGAATTGACCAATCCGCCGGAAGAATAGATAATGTGCATTCTGCCTGTTGCCTTATAATAAACTTGTGAATTGACAGGTAGTGGGTAAAGAAATTAATCCTGGCGATATTATTTCTTTAATTTAAAGCAAACCACTTATCATAAGGGGATACACGAAACCATAGAGATTCTAAAAAGAAAATAATTATCTTATCAGCTCATCAAATCATCAGCTGATTAGTTGCAGTAAATAATGAAATGAATTTATGACATAAAATGGATAGAAATACTAAGGACAAATGTATTGGATGTTCTCAATATTAAAAACGTTGTTCAACGAATCTGTAGTTGAAACCACAAGGGGATATCCATTTTCATTAAAAGATGAATAATGATATACAAGGACAAACTTATACGATTGGCCAATGGATTGTGTCCGCATTCTCGTAATGTTATTGGGGCAAAAAAACTCAGCAGTCGTTGCGCCCATGGAATTCAGAGGTGGAAATCCTATTGAAGTGTATTGATTTCTTTGATCTCCGAATTCGAAATCCGTTATTGTATATGGAAGATATGTGGAATCATTCCAACTGTAATCAATGCACCGGGTGCAATTTCCATTTTTATCATAGGAATAATTAGAATAATCTGTGACTTTATAACCTTCATATCTCTCAATTCTAATTATTTGGCCGGAATCATTATAATTGTATTTTAATTTAACGCCATATTGATCGACCTCAACATATTTACCTGAATTATAAGTATAGAATATTGTGTCGCCAAGAGTACCCTTATATAACCTGATCATGTAGGCAACATGTCCGTTGTTATAATAATAATTATCCTGCTCAGTATCAGCGTTAGCTTCGACAAACAGCGCTTTAATGATATTACGATTATCGTTATAATAAAAGAAACGATTTTGGATTGAACTGGTAGATTGCAACATTCTGCAATTCTGTCCCGATGAGGATTCTTTATTCGTTTTCTTGCAGGCTGAAAAGAATACAAGTAAAATCAAAGTTACAGAAATGAAGACTTTTTTCATTGACCGAAGCTTGCCAGTTCATGAAACCTTTGCACAGATAAACTCCCGGTTCATCCGGGCAATGTTGGAACGGGAAATAAGTTTTGGGCATTCTGCCTCGCAGGCATAAGTATTGGTGCAGTTGCCGAAGCCCAGTTTATCCATCATGGCAACCATCTTCTTCACCCGGTCTTTTGCTTCAATTCTTCCCTGCGGAAGTAATCCCAGGTGTGAGACCTTGGCCGAAACGAACAACATGGCCGAGGCATTCTTGCAAGCGGCCACGCAGGCGCCACACCCGATACAGGCGGCTGCATCCATGGAAAGTTCAGCTTTTTCCTTGCTCACGAGAATCTGGTTGGCTTCGGCAGCGCCCCCGGTAAGCACTGAGATATAACCGCCTTCCTGGATGATCTTGTCGAAAGCAGAACGGTCCACAATCAGGTCTTTCACAACCGGGAATGGCTTTGCCCTCCAGGGTTCAATGATGATGGTATCGCCGTCTTTGAACTTCCGCATATGAAGCTGGCAAGTGGTAATGGCATCATCGGGTCCATGCGGGCGACCATTGATGTATAAGCTACACGTCCCACAGATGCCTTCCCGGCAGTCGTGGTCAAATGCCACCGGCTCTTCGTTCTGCCGGATCAGTTGTTCATTTAATATATCTAGCATCTCCAGGAAAGAACAATTCGGGGAAATCTCTTTCACAATATATGTGACGAATTTCCCTTTCGATTTTGCATCGTTCTGCTTCCAGATCTTTAAAGATAAATCCATAATTTAGGGGTTAGCCATTAGCCATTGGCCATTAGGGATAATGGTTTTCGACAGATGGCAGTTATCATTTATTCTCTATAAAGTTATCAAGACTTTTTAATAATTTATTCAGCATTTTACCAAGTTCATCAATTCTTGCAGATAATGCTGATTTTTTTTGATTTGTAATATAATTTTGATTATTTGCAATAATTAATTGTGTTTCTATTTCGTAAAGTGATCCAATGGATATCCTGATAAATTGAATGTAATTTTTTGTTGAATTTCGTCCCCATCCCTCAGCAATATTAGCCGGAACTGATACTGCTGCCCTACGGATCTGATTTGTCAAACCAAACATCTCNNTTCTTTTCCATCCCTTCTCCTCCCTAATGGCTAATGGCCAACCCCCAACTCCTATTTATAAATACGCTGTTTTACTTCGATTTCCTCATACTTCAACGGTTCCTTATGCAACAGGAATTCCCCTTCCCTGAGGTATTCCCAGGCTGCTACATACATATAATCCTGGTCATTCCGCAAACATTCACCTTCCTCGGTCTGATACTCCTCGCGGAAATGCCCGCCACAGCTTTCATTGCGGTTCAGTGCATCCAGGGCTAGCAATTCGCCCATTTCCAGGAAATCAGCCACACGCCCGGCTTTTTCCAGTTCCGGGTTCATTTCCTCTGCTGATCCGGGAATCCTGACATCTTTCCAGAATTCAGCACGCAGGGCGCGGATCAGTGCGATGGCTTTCTTCAGTCCGGCTTCATTCCTGCCCATCCCAACATATTCCCACATGATCTTTCCCAGTTCTTTATGGAAATGATCCACCGATTTAGTACCCTTCACTTCCATCAACCTCCGGATACGCATTTTCACGCTGTTTTCTGCCTCTTCAAACTCAGGTTTGTCGGTCGCCATTCGCGGAACCTGGATCTCACCGGCCAGGTAATTCTGGATGGTATAAGGCAGCACAAAATAGCCATCGGCAAGTCCCTGCATCAGGGCCGAGGCGCCAAGCCGGTTTGCTCCATGATCGGAAAAGTTGGCTTCACCCAGTGCATATAAACCGGGAATGGTTGTCATCAGTTCATAATCCACCCATATCCCGCCCATGGTATAATGTACGGCCGGGTATATCATCATCGGGTTTTCATAAGGATTTTCATCCACGATCTTTTCATACATCTGGAAAAGATTGCCATAACGTTCTTCGATGACATGTTTTCCCAGGCGACCGATGGATTCCTCAAAATCAAGAAATACTGCCAGCCCGGTATCCCCAACGCCATATCCTGCATCGCAACGCTCTTTGGCTGCGCGCGAGGCCACATCACGGGGAACAAGGTTGCCATAGGCCGGGTACCTTCTTTCAAGATAATAATCACGGTCTTCCTCTTTTATATCCTTTGCCTTGATGAGCCGTTTCCTGTGTTTCTCAGCATCTTCTTTGTTTTTCGGAACCCAGATACGGCCGTCGTTTCGAAGACTTTCGCTCATCAGCGTCAGCTTCGACTGGTAATCGCCGTGAACCGGAATACAGGTGGGATGAATCTGCGTGAAACAGGGATTAGCAAACCAGGCGCCTTTCTTGAATACTTGCCAGCAGACACTGACATTCGATCCCATGGCGTTGGTGGAGAGGTAGAACACATTGCCATACCCGCCGGTTGCAAACACCACGGCATGGCCGAAATGCCTTTCCAGNNTGCATCTCATGGCGGTTGAACAACTTCACCGTTCCCAGCTTTAGCTGTCGACTGAGGGCACCATAAGCGCCCAGCAACAATTGCTGTCCTGTTTGTCCGCGGGCGAAAAAAGTACGTGAAACGAGGGCGCCACCGAAAGAACGGTTTTCCAGGGAACCACTGTATTCCCTGGCGAACGGAACACCTTGGGCCACACATTGGTCGATGATGTTGTTGCTGACCTCTGCGAGACGGTAAACATTCGATTCCCGAGAACGGTAATCGCCTCCCTTGATGGTGTCGTAAAACAGACGGTAAATGCTATCGCCGTCATTCGGGTAATTCTTGGCCGCATTGATCCCTCCTTGTGCCGCGATACTGTGTGCACGGCGGGGAGTATCCTGGTAACAGAAAATCTTTACATTGAACCCCATCTCACCCAGGGAAGCAGCCGCAGAAGCGCCTCCCAGCCCGGTTCCAACGACAATGATGTCTAATTTCCGTTTGTTTGTCGGGTTGACCAGGTTCTGGTGGTCCTTGTATTGAGTCCATTTGCCGGTCAACGGACCTGATGGAATTTTTGCATTTAATTCAGTCATAATACCTGTCAGATAAGAAAATAGAGTGGAATGATAATGTATCCTAAAGGAATAACGATCGCATAAAAGATCCCGAACCCGGTGATGAAAGGAGTATAGGTCTTATGATCCAGACCGAGGGTTTGAAATGCTGCCTGGAATGCATGATAGAGATGGAATCCCAGTCCGATGATCAGTGCAATATAAAAAATGGAATAGGCAGGTTGTGAGAACAGGTGTTTGGCAACACCCGAAAAATCAGGTTCTCCGCCCTCCATCGCCGGTACAGGACTGCTTACCCATCCGAACTTGATGAAAAAGAAATTAAACAGGTGGATGATGAGAAATGTCATCACGATGGCGCCGGTGTAGATCATGTATTTGGAGAGAAAAGGAGTGGGGGTCTTGTTCGTCACCTTGTACCTGACCGGCCGTGAAAGCCAGTTCTTCAACTGGAGGATGATCCCCAGCAGAATATGAAAGATGAATCCGCCGAAAAGGATCACCTCGAAGATCTTAATAATATAGTTTGTCCCCATAAAATGAGCCGCGTCACGGAACCACTTTCCGCCGTCATCTCTCAGTAAACACAGGTTGATCCCAAGATGGACCAGGAGAAAGACCATCAAAAACAACCCCAGCAAGGCCATCCATATCTTTTTCGTGATGGATGAAAAATGTAGGAAAGAAGAATTCATAACAAGCTTTTAAGTAATTTTGTTAATTGTATCAAAATTAGAATATAATTTTTTCAATCAGACAAACTATATTTAATATTTTCACTATTTCAAAACATTCTAAATTATGTTTCCGGCAAAAGTTTATTCAGACAGAAGGGCAATGCTTCGCAAGGAATTGTCCAAAGGCCTCGTTCTCTTCTTAGGCAATCAGGATTCAGCGTTCAATTACCCCGCCAATACTTATAGCTTCCGGCAGGACAGCAGTTTTCTCTATTTCTTCGGGCTCGATCATCCCGATCTTGCCGGGGTGATAGACCTGGACGACGGAACCGAGCAAATTTTTGGCAATGATGTCGACATCGACGATATCATATGGATGGGGAGACAACCAACGATAGATGAACAGGCACTGAATGTGGGAGTGGATACTACAGCCCCGCTGAAAGAGCTGGCAGTCTTGATCAAAGATGCCCGGGAAAAAGGCCGGATGATCCATTTCCTTCCACCTTACCGGGGCGAGACCATCCTCTGGCTTTCTGACTTGATGGATCTTGATCATTTAAAACTCAGGGAAAATGTTTCGATAGAACTGATCAAGGGTGTGATCAAGCTTAGGATGGTAAAGGATGATCTTGAAATAAAAGAAATTGAAAAGATGATCGATGTGGCCTGGCTCATGCATACCACAGCCATGAAGATGGCTAAAGCCGGGGTGGTTGAACAAGAGATCGCCGGATTGATCGAGGGTATTGCGCTTTCGCATGGCGCGCCGGTTTCTTTCCCGGTGATCCTTTCCATCAACGGACAGACACTCCATAACCATTACCATGGGAACACTCTGACAGAAGGAAGAATGCTCGTTATTGACGCCGGTTGTGAATCGGGACTCCACTATGCCAGCGATATTACCCGTACCGTTCCGGTGGGCGGTAAGTTCTCGGAACGGCAGAAGGAAATCTATGAAACAGTGTTGAACGCAAACCTTGCAGCAACGGCAGCCGTGAGAATCGGGATTCCGTTCCGGGAGATCCATCTCCTCGCTGCAACCGAGATCGTAAAAGGATTGAAGACACTGGGGATCATGAAAGGAGATATCCGGGAAGCCGTAAGAAAAGGAGCTCATACCTTGTTTTTCCCGCACGGACTGGGGCATCCCATGGGCCTGGATGTGCATGACCTGGAAGGGATGGGGGAAAATTTTGTGGGCTATGACCACGAGGTGATCCGCAGCAAGGAATTTGGGCTCGCCTTTCTCCGTTTTGGACGAAAATTGCAAAAGAATTTCGTGATGACGATCGAACCCGGGATCTACTTCATCCCCGAACTCATAGACATCTGGAAGAATGAAAACAAACTGGCGGAATTCATTAACTACGATAAAGTCGAAACTTATAAGGATTTCGGCGGTATCAGGATCGAAGATGATATCCTCGTAACCGATACCGGGGCAAGGGTGCTGGGAAAACCTATTCCTAAAACAGTGGCAGATGTCGAGAAAACGATGAATGATAATTGATAATTGATAATGGATAATTGACAATTAAAGCGAATAGCGAACAGCAACCCAGAACCCAGTACCTAGAACCCAATGAATCTATGATATGAAAAACATCACAATCAAAGACAAAAAGATTTTCTTTGCTGAATCAGGCAAGGGAAAGACAATCGTCCTTCTTCACGGCTTTACTGAAACTTCGAAGATATGGGATTCCTTTCGGGACCAACTGTCGGAATCCTTNNCATACTATGGAGTTACAGGCCGATGTCGTTTATGAGGTGCTGAAACAGCGAAAAGTGAAAAAATGTGTGATGATCGGGCATTCCATGGGCGGATATGTGACACTTGTCTTTGCATTAAAATACCCTGAAATGCTGAAGGGACTGTGCCTCTTCCATTCACATCCTTTTCCGGATTCCCCGGAGGACCGGAAAAACCGCGACCGTACCATCAATGTAGTGAAACAGGATAAATTCGGTTTTGTGGCTTCCTTCATTCCTGCCCTCTTCCCGGAAGGGTCGCGGAGAAAATTCGGAAAAGAAATCAAAATGCTGGTAAAGCACGCTGCAGAGATTCCGAAAGAAGGGATCATTGCAGCCTTGGAAGGCATGAAAATCCGAAAGAACCAGTCGGCACTGCTGAAATCGATCAATGTTCCTGTTCTGTTTATTCTCGGACTGAAAGATCCCAAAGCTCCCCTTGACCGGTTATGGAAGATGATTTCCATGCCACAGCGCTCGGAATGCCTGATCCTGCGGAATATCGGCCATATGGGGTACATCGAAGCTCCCGAGGAGACGTTGAAAATGATCAAGGGATTTGCAAGGAAGGTTTTGAAAAAGTGAAAAAGTTATAAAGTTTATAAAGTTATAAAGTCACAAAGCGTTTTCAACTAAGCATCTAAGCAACTAAATAAAATTTCGCTACTTCGCCATTTCGCTATTTCGCTATTTCATAGAAATGCATCTCGGTAAGGTATTTCCATACCTTTTCAGGTAGAAATTGCCGCAGGTTCTTGCCCTCATTGATACCCTGGCGAATAAAGCTTGATGAGATTTCTATCAGCGGGGCTTGGGTAAAATGAATGTGGGGGTGGTTGTCAAACGGACTGGCCTCAGTTTCCAGACGGGGATAGATATAAAGATGATACCGGCTCAGGAGATCTTCATAATTTTTCCATTTTGAAAACGATGAAAGATTATCACTGCCACAGATCAGTACAAATTCTTTTTCCGGGTATTTCTCTGCCAAGTAAGTCAGCGTATCAATGGTAAAGGAAGGTTGCGGAAGGTGAAATTCAATGTTGGATGCCCTGAACCTGGGNNATGTAATTTGCAATCATCAGGTGTCCCTGGTGAATCGGGTTGAAAGATCCGAAAAAGAGACCCGTTTTATTTTTAAGCTCCATCGAAAGATATTATGGTTTGATCGTTGGTTTTTGGTTATCGAAATCCAGAAATGACGTTATCAGCTCTGTTGCTTTGCTGCTCGCAGTGGAAATTTCATCATTGACAATAATACGGTCAAATTGGCCGGAATAAGTTAGTTCCCTTTCCACTTTGTTCAGCCGGGTTTGCAGGTTCTCTTCGTTTTCTGTTCCCCTGTGCCGCAGGCGGGTTTCGAGTTCCTGTAAGGATGGAGGTTGAATGAAGATTGCAAGTGCAGTATCCCCAAAATATTTTTTCAGGTTGATTCCCCCGAACACATCTACATCAAAGATCGGAGTTTTCCCTTCCGACCAGATCCGGTCCATCTCCGATTCCAGCGTGCCATAATAACTGCCAGGGTACACCTCCTGCCACTCGATGAATTCATTATTGGAAATCTTATCCCGGAACTGATCAGCCGTGATGAAATAATAATCTTTTCCTTCCGTCTCTTTTTCACGCTTTGGCCGGCTGCAGGCTGAAATGGAAAATTCCAGTCCCGGAAATACCGACAGCAGTTGCTTCACAATAGTAGTCTTTCCTGCCCCCGATGGCGCTGAAACAATGATAGCTTTTCCTTTCATAGGTTGTTACCCCACCCCCCCAACCCCCTCCCCCATGGGGGAGGGGGAGAAGGGGAAGGGGCTAAAGTATATTAAGTAGTTGTTCCTTGATTTTTTCAAGTTCGTCTTTCATCTGTACCACGATCTTTTGTATTCCGGCATCATTTGCTTTGGAACCGATGGTATTGATCTCACGCCCCATTTCCTGGCTGACGAATCCTAATTTCTTTCCCTGCGAATTGGTTTCATTCAGGGTCTCGATAAAATAATTACAATGCTTTTTCAACCGCACTTTTTCTTCTGTGATATCTAATCGTTCGATGTAATAGATCAGCTCCTGCTCAAACCGGTTTTCGTCGGGCATGGTTTGCAGCAGATCGGATTTGGTGATGTTCTGGAATCCTGTTCTGATCCGCTCACGGATATCGTTGAGACGATTCTGCTCAAAGGGATCGATTGAATTGAGCAGATCGAGGATCAGTTGAACCCGGGCTCTCATATCGGTTTCAAGGATACTGCCTTCCGCTGAACGGAATTCCTGAACCGACTTCAATGCTGTTTCAATCCCTTCAGCAAGAATTGCCCAGTCCGTTTCCACGAATTCCGCCTTTTCATTTTGCAAAACATCCGGGATATTCAGGATAACCGGCAACAATCCGTCCCGGTCTTCTTCCTTCAATTCAGATAGAATCGATTTCAGTTCCCGGTAGTACTGAAGGAAAAGCGACTTATTGATAGAATATGAAGCGATATCGGCCGATTTTTCCGCTGATACGTAAAGTTCAACTTTTCCTCTTTCTAACCGTTGCGAAAACAGGGCCCTGATTTCCATTTCTTTTTCTCGTAAGGCCCCTGGCAGCTTGACCGACAGATCAAGTCCCTTGCTGTTTAATGATTTGATCTCAATGAGCAGTTTTTTTCCTGGAAGTTCTGCTACGGCTTTCCCATAACCTGTCATAGAAATGATCATACATCCTTTTTTGCAAACTTACACAAAAAAATTATAATTTTACCTCATGGAATTCCTTGTACTCGACGATCCCCTGAAGTTCTACAATGTCATGCTCAGCGACATTGCACTGGCACGAAATTTCATCTACCTGGAAACCTATAAATTTGCCAACGATCACATGGGCGTAAAATTCCGTGATGCACTCACACGCAAGGCGCACGCAGGCGTGCAGGTAAAACTGATGATTGATTCCTGGGGCAGGGGACCGGTTTCTGATTCATTTTTTGAAGAGTTGATAAAATACGGGGGAGAAGTCAAGTTCTTTGAGAAAATAAAGCTGAACACCGATATCTTCACGCGCGGCCACCGCCGGGATCACCGGAAAATAATCATTATTGACGATGAGATCAGCTATATTGGTTCGATGAACATCACCGGCTACAACCTGAACTGGCGGGAACTTGCATTGAGGATCAAGGGAGAATTGAGCATCTTGTTCAGGAAAGTCTTTCTTCAGAATTATGAAAACATAAACCCTTACCTCATTCCAGACAAACTTGTCTTTACCCGGACTGTGAAAATGGGCGATTGGGAAATCGTGCGCGATGTACCTTCCATCCCCTTGCAGCGGATGAAAAAGAAATATGTCAAGCTGCTCCGAAATGCACAATCTTCTGTCATCATTGAAACGCCCTATTTCCTGCCGGGATTTTTATTGAGAAAAGCCTTAATGGATGCTGCAAAGCGGGGTGTCGATGTCACAGTGATCATGCCGAAACATTCGGATGTCAGGATGATCGATATCCTGCGAAACCGGTATCTGGGTATGCTTTCCAAGAACAATGTAAAGATGATGTTTTTTATCCCCCATAACCTGCACGCTAAGTTGATGGTCATTGATAACAAGGTTTTCTCCATCTCCTCCGCAAATTTCGATTATCGGAGTTTCCGCTACCAATATGAGATTGCTTTGATCGGGAAGGAGCCTGAAGTGCTGCGTCAGCTGCATGAGCACCTGCACGGAACCCTGAACAATTCGGAAGCATTCAATTATAAAAAATGGACAGACAGGCCGTTGATTGAAAAGATATTCGAAGCAATTCTCATTCCCTTCCGGCACCTGCTTTAACCTGCAGGGAAGAAGTTTTCTTTGTCCGGATTACCAGGAAAACACCCCCGAAAATCAGCAAAGCCGCGATGATCTTTGGAACCGTGATGGCTTCCGTTCCAAGTGAAACCGACATCACCGATGCAATGACCGGCTGCAGGTAAGTATAAAAACTGACCATGCTCGCTTCCACCGTTTTCAAAGCAAAATTGATCAGCAGGTAGGCTATAAAGGTGTTGAAAACAACCAC
>PLMO01000082.1 GCA_003142515.1 Bacteroidales bacterium | reverse complement strand
ACCCAGAAGCAAATGCCTGGCCGGATGTCCGATACGCTTCTTTACCTTTTTTCCGACATTTTTCAAAGCAATAAATTCCCAATGCTGGTTTCAAAGCAGGATCTGGCTGATCTTTCTGCGATGTCAAAGGACAGTGCCGTGAAAGTTCTCAGGGAATTCCAGAATGACGGAATAATCAGGATCACAGACCATGAAATGGAGCTCCTTGATTCCGAAGCCTTGAAGAAGCTCAGCAGAATAGGATAGACTGAGAGAGTTGGGTACGAAATCATTTGATGAAACTGATATGTCAAGCAAAACCATTCTGTTTTCAATTATACTATCAGGAATCCTACTCGTCGTATTCATTCTTTTCCTTGCAAGATCTGACCGTAAAAAATCCAGTACCGGCCCAGGTCAATTGAACAGGCTGGGTGTTCTGAATTCAAAGCTTTTCAGAATCATCACGGATTTTGTCCGCCTTAACCTTGCAATCGTACCGGTACTCCTGGTATTGCGTGCGGGCCAGTATTTTTCCCTCGCTGCTCTTCACAGTCTGCCCCAGGATATTCTTTTACTCGAGTGGCGTGGATTGCTTCATGACCTGGTGATCTGGCAGATTCTTTCATGGGCGTTGTTTCTCCCCTTTACCTTACTCTCGCTTGTGAAAAGATGGGTCGGGATTCTTCTTTTCTGTCTCGTTTTCCTTTTCTATACCCTATCAGAATGGACGCTTTTTCAGTATTTTAAAGTTGCTCTTACACCTCTCGACCAGGTTATTTTTTCCTATTCTGTCAAGGAAATGATCATGATCACAGGAAACTGTGTAAAAATAAACTTCCTGACCTTTCTTCCTTTTATTATCCTCTTCCTGCTAACCCTGGTCCTCATCCTCATTTCCCTGAAATTCAGGTTGTCAAAATATGTCCTGATCGTCTTTTGTGCAACAAGTGCAGGATTCATTCTGTTCCGGGCCGCATTGAACCCGAAAGGAGGTGAAAGCAGGAATCCTTTTGAATATTTCCTCATCGTAAATAAAAGTGCTTACTTAGCCGGGAAGTTTGTAGTTTATTTTTCAGAATCAAAGCAGTCAGCCACCAAAGGCATGATTGAGGCAGCGACAAAACGATATCATGCCACCCATCTTGAATTTAACTTTTTAGGATCCCGTTATCCTTTTCTTCATTATGACAATACACAGGATGTTTTGAGTATTTTTTTCGACCTGAAAAAAGAAAAGCCGAACCTGGTCTTTATCATTTGCGAATCCCTCTCATCCTGTTTCAGCGGGAACAATAACATTTTCGGCAGCTTTACCCCGTTTCTTGATTCCTTGGCTGAGCAAGGCCTCTACTGGCCGAACTTCCTTTCCACAGCCGACCGCACGTTTAACGTCCTTCCGGCTATTTTCGGATCACTTCCACCCGGCGATGCCACATTTGTCACGGCTGAAAATGGGCTGAAGACCCCTTATCATTTATCACTGATCCGGTATTTGCGGGAAAACGGTTATTATACCAGCTTTTTCTACGGAGGGGACCCGTCGTTCAATAACATGGAGCGTTTCCTGATGTCCCAGGGAACCGATTATATCCTGAAAACATTCGGGCTGGAGTACCAAAAGATCAGCCTGAATGAAAATTTCGGCTGGGGCTATTCGGATTTCGATTTATTTAAACGGTCATTCGAGGTTATGGACTCTGTAAAAAAATCGCCCCGTCTTGATATTTTTATGACATTGAGTCTTCATACCCCGTTTCTTGTTCCAAACCAGGAATACTACTTGTCGCTGGTGAATAAATACATGAAAAAGGTAAGACCAACTGCTATCGCAAAAGACGATGTCAGGAATTATCAAAACATCTTCGCCACCATCCTTTATACGGATCATGCACTGAAGGAATTTATGGATCAATACCGGAAGAGACCGGAGTTCAATAACACTATTTTCATCATCACCGGGGATCACGGAATGCCGGAACTCAACCTTTACAGGTTCTCCCCCATTGAACGGTTCCATGTTCCACTGATCATCTATTCTCCCATGCTTAAAAAAAGAAGACCGACTTTCTATTCGGTGTCATCCCACCTGGATATAACCCCGACGGTTCTTGCCATGCTGCACAGGCATTACGGACTCGAAATCAATTCTGTTGTATCCTGGCTGGGCAGCGGTATTGATACCAATTGTACATTCAGGAACATCCATATCCTTCCTTTTATTCTCAACAATAAGGAGATCCCTGAATATCTGAATCATCTGTACTACTTTCATCCAGACGGAGTGTCGATGTTACAGCCGGATTTCTGGCAAAAAGGAATCAATGATTCCAAAACCAGGTCGGAACTGAACCAGGAACTGGAAGATTTTAAAATCCTGAATATTTATACCGCAAGACAAAATAATTTAATTCCCCCTGAAATGTATTTTGGAAAGGTCCTCACCGGCGATACGATAAAAATTCCAAAATCTTTTCCTTTTGATCCGGGTGATTCAACCTGGGAATGGAAAAACTTTTTCAACCGGGTTCCGTTGAATTCGAAATTCAGGCTTCTTAAACTGGAGATTTCGGTTGATTTCATGATCTCTAAACCTTTTTCAGGAAAAATCCCATTAGTGGTTCTCGATCTCCTTGGAAAGGGAGGAAAACGGGTTTTATGGCAAACTTTTGAATTTCCCCTGGATTCGTTAAAGACTGCAAGGCCGGATAAATGGAAAACCGTCAGCATCGATGAATATATCGATGTGAACTACCTGCATGAAGCTGATCCATATTCCATGCTGCTGTACATCTGGAATCGTTATCATTTTATCATGAGGGTTGCGAAGCCAAAGGTGAAAATCACCGGCTTCTTTTAACCTCAAACAATTATCAGTAATCTTCAGCTACCAGCAGCACTTCAACAGTAATGTCCTTCCTGGTTTCCCTGATAATGGAATCTTTTATAGCGGGATCAGTCGAATCGAGGTACCACAATAATTTATTCATCTGCGGGAACCATTTCTGCATAAAACCGTGTTGGTTGTAATATCCCGAAATCGTCCCGATCCCGTATTGTGATGTGTTTTCATCAATAAAATTCATGTATGATAGTTCCTCTTCCTGGGTTATTCCGGATGGATCAAAAGTGGGAATGTAGTAACTGGTGCAAAAGTTAAGGGTATCGAATTTTATCAGACTCGAAGGACTTGACGATTCAACGACGATTACTTTTTTATCGAGGCCGAAGTTTTGACGAATTCTGAGCAGTTCCGGTAAAGCCAAATTTTTGTTATCGGCGTCGAGATTTTTAAAATCAAGCCAGTAGCCCAACCGGCCCGGATCGGTTATAGCGCTAAGCCAGGCAGAAAATGTGAGGGTCGAGGTATCGGTGTCATCATGTTTAACAATGAAAGTCTTAACCACTGTATCATAATGCACATCCAGCTCAAATCCGGTATAGCTGTTTTGGAAATGTTGAGCTTTACTGATGGTGTTTACCCGGTGAAGCCACACCTGCAATGTTCTTTTAACGGGAACCGGAGAAGTTGAATCCTTCTTACATGAAACGGTATGAAGGATCAGCCAGGCGCCAGCCAAGATCGTAATCAGCCTTTGAAGGGAGCGTATTATTCCGGTGCAGGTTTGCGTTTTCATTCCGGCTTTAAATATATCCAAATATCCGGTATCCTCGACAAAGTTGAATAATTCAGACGGAAAATGTGAATCAGTGACTGAAAAACGGATACCAAATTTCTCTTCTTTCCGTTTTATAAGCATCGTTCTGAAAATTTAAAACGGATAACGTATGATAAACAAACATCTCCTGCTGTCAGTTATTCTCATACTGGGATTCGCAGTTATGTCAAAGGCCCAGATCCTGGATGAAGCCATAAAACTGGTTGAACCGACTAAACAAGGACTCTCCGAGAAAGATGCAGTAAACGGCATAAAAGAAGCCCTTGTCAAAGGTACAGGGACGAGTGTGAACCTGGTATCAAAAGTCAATGGGTATTTTGGCAACCCGGAGATCAAGATCCCGTTCCCCGAAAATGCCAAAGTCATTGAATCAAAATTGAGGGCGATTGGCCTGGGAAGTCAGGCAGACGATGTGATTCTCTCCATCAACCGTGCTGCTGAAGATGCAGCAAAAGAGGCTGAGCCTATTTTCGTTTCCGCCATCCGGAATATGAGCATTATGGATGCAATTCAACTCGTCAGTGGGAAGAATGATGCCTGCACGCAATATCTTGCCCGGACGACTACCCCGGAGCTTAAATCGAAATTCAACCCGGTGGTGAAAGCTTCGCTAGACAGGGTCAATGCCACCCGGCTATGGGCAGATGCCGTGAAGACCTACAACCAGATTCCTTTCGTTACCCGGCAAAACCCGAACCTGACCGAATATGTGACGAATAAGGCCATCAGCGGACTTTTTATCATGATTGCCAAAGAGGAATTAAAGATCCGTCAGAACCCTGCAGAACGTACCTCCGATATCCTGAAAAAAGTCTTCGGGAAATAAAGCTACTTATTCATTACCTGGACCTTTATTGGTGATTTTTTGGGTTAATTCATTTTTTTAGGTGACGGAATCATTTTTATATAAATTTCCGGAATGATAGTTTGAAAAAATTCTTCCTGGATTAGGTAAAAAGTCAAAATTCTATTTAAAACCGCAGAGACGCAGAGACGCAGAGACGCAGAGATTAAAAATTGTTAACATATCTTCTAAATCCATCTTTTAAAACCGGGACATTAAAATTGATCAGGAATCCCAGTTTCTTTTGGTTAGCTTCAAATAGGATATGATTTGAGCTTCATAAATGGATTCAAGAAGACCTGGTCCCATAATTTTATGCACAGTAATACAAGCGTCGAGAATTATTCCTGAAGTTTTATAATATTCCATTCCCTTTTTTTTACATAAATCGGTTAATAACAAAAAAGTAATACAATTATTAATAATTTCTTTGTCTCTGCGCCTCTGCGGTAAAATTCTCTATTGATCCAGCACCTCAAAAAAAGATATAGCCGTGAAAGGAAGGATGATCCAAAATTTTTCGGAAATTTGAAAAAGATCCCTAAGTCATTCCGTCACAAGCCAGGATATGTCCCAAAAACCCAATACAGAATTCCGCCTGAGGGCTTATTACCCGAATTATTATTCCACACAACAGGTACTTTCTCATCCGTTTGATGAAGGGCTGACGGAAGGTTCTCCCGGTTTTCTGATGCCTGAACTGGAATTTAAAAAACCTGGAAAGCAGACGTTTCAATTGCTTCCATTAAAAAATATCGATGTGTCCTTTCTTTGCCAGTCCGACCGGGAACAGGCACTGCAATACCTGGACATCCTCATTGCTTCTTTAAATGATAATGCCACTGCACGAAAAAAAAGAGAATCCCTTTCCAACCAATACCTGAAGTCGCTGAAATCAAGGTTTGGTTCATTAAATTTTATCGAAAACGAATCTGTAGTCCCGGCAGCAACAACAAATCCATATGACGAACTTCTTCTGAGCCAGAAAGGGAAAGTGCTGCTTGATCTCTACCAGGAAGGATATCCTGTTCCGGATTTCTGCGTGCTTACTTCACATTCCTACCAGTTAAATGCCCGGGAGAGAGAAACCTGTCTCCAGGCGGCCATCTCCAACCTGGAAAAAATGACGGGCGAAAAGCTGGGAGATCCAGATCATGCCCTGGTTTTTGCGATGCGATCGGCCACTCCCTATTACATCCCGGGCCTGATGCCGACCTATCTTAATGTCGGGGTTACAAAGCTTAGTTTCCGGTCGCTGGAGCGTCAATACGGGCGACCGGTGGCAAATAAAATCTATCTGAATAACCTTCAGTCGCTATGCCAGATACTTGGTTCGGGAGAGGAATTTTTCCGCAAAAAGAAAGAAAACTGTATTCCGGTTGCGGACGATATGGAGGAACAGATCGCTTATCTTTTTAAAAAGATTGAAACCCTCGATGAACGGATCTTACATGATGCGTACTATCAGGTGAAGAAATTTATGAGTATTTCACATAGCTTCTATACGCGTAACCAGGACCTGATATATACATTTCAGCGCGGCCATAGTACTTTTCCTGCATTGATCCTGCAAAAAATGGTATGGACGGTCCGGAATAATGATTCCTACCCTGGAGTCCTTTACAGTCGTCACCCGCGAACCGGGCTTGGGATACAGATAGAAAGTGTCAGGGAAATTTTCGGGGAAGAGATCATGACGGGAACTATTCATGCGGAGCAACGGGAGTATTTTGACCGCAACGAAATAAAGGAGGAATTTCCGGCCATTTATCATTTCACCCCGATGCTCCCAAAACTGGAAGTGAAACTCAAATCTCCTGCAACGATCGAATTTGCCGTGGAATCGTTTGAAGAAATCTCGCTTTTTGCGCTTCTCCAGTTGAATATGTCGGAGCTCACCGGGAGGTCAACGCTTCTGACAGCCATCGACCTTTATCAAAAAAAAATCATTTCAAAAAAGAGGGTGATCCAGCTGATCCGACCTTATCATCTGCGCCAGATATTTTCTGAGCGGATCGATGACCTCTCGCTGAAATCCCTGACCTTATTTGGTTATGGGGTTTCGGTACTTCCCCGGTCTGCGGTATCGACAAAAATCTATTTCTCCATGGCAAAAGCCCTGGAAGCGAAAAAGAAGGGCGAAAAGGTTTGCCTCTGCAAAGAAAACTTCATTCCCTCTGAAACCATCTTCATGGGCGAGTTGGATGCAATCCTGAGCATGAACCCATTGGCCATACATGTAGTGACAGCCTGCCTGGGATATGGCATCCCTGCTTTCATTAACCTGAAGAACCATCACATGAGCCTGGCTGAAAATGCCATCGCCAACGATGCCGGGATAATCATCCATGAGGGAGAGTGGATCACGGTGTCAAGCAAGCATCATTGCATCTATATCGGTAAAGCTAATTATAAACCGGCACGCTTTCAGAAATACCTTGAAGGCAAATCACTTGAGATGGAAGAAAAGGAAGAAAAGGTATTTATCAATATGGCCAAAGCCTATGGTTACTACCAGGAAATCCTGGATACACTGAAGACCGAAGAAGCCATGACATTGCCGGACTTAGTCAAGTTGATCCGCAATGATTTTGACCAGCACCCCCAAAAAGCGGTTGAATTTGTGAACGGCTGGTTTGATGCCCACATGGATTATTATTGCACAGAAATTCTGAAGAGCGGGATCGGATCACATCTTGACCAGCATAAAATCTACAGTTTGCTTTCGACCGAAAGGAAGATCTTGTTTTTCAGAAGCATAATCCGGCTTTGCAGGAAAGAAAAGCTTAATGGGTTTTCTGCCGGGGCCTTTATGCTTGGCAGGTTTTTATGTCAACCTCATCCGCTTGCCTTTTGGAAGGCTTTTGATTCTTCCGGCATCGTCTTTCTTCTGAATGAACATATCCTGTTCGGGAAGTATATGCAGGTTCTTTCCGAGTTCGGGGAACGCCACCTCAACCGTACAAAAAACAAACTATTAATGGACGACCTGAGCACGATTACCCTGTCGTCGTTGGAATCAGATTTGTTCATCACTCTGAAATTATGCTCTCCCGACTGGCAGGATCTTGAAACCCAGATACAACCCGAACACGATAAAGACACCCGTTACCTGATAACACTTTTGAAACGGCCATACGGAGTGTTTTTTAATTATGATCATCCTTGGTCATTCAGCAAGTTGCAATCCATCTGTACGGCTGAAAAAGTGGAAATACCCGATCGGCAATCCATCTGATATTCATCTTTCGGCAATTTTTAGCTGATGAATTGGTGAACCGATTAATTTTAGTAAAATCTTGCCAATTTTGATTTTTCCTTTTGCATTTTTTCAGGAGAACTTAAATTTTTATAAATGGTCTCCGCAAAAAATCAGGACGTCTGGAATGGTATGTCATTTTTTGCGGGTATTTTCCGGATTTTCCGTGGAACGAATCTATTCCTCTGCAGGAATCAATTTCCTGAATGGCGGGATCGGGTATAATTTTGTTCGTACAAAACCCCAAAAAACCAACGCCATGAAAACAATTGCAAAAATCCTCGTCTCCATCAGCATCCTGATGATTTCCTTACAAGTAATTGCCGCAAACAACCAAATCGGCACCGGTCAGGTACATTATAAGGTACAGATCCACCTGAAGAAAGACCTGCCGTTAAATACAGGCAATATCTATGTTGCCATGACCAATGAACGCGGAATACTTGTTGCCCCTGTCCAGGCAGTTCGCCCCGGATTGTTCACCTATGATTTTAATGAGTCTGGCCCGAAAACAGGAACACGCACAGCTTCCATGATCTTTGCTCCGATAGGAACCGCAATTCTTCCCTTTTACTGCGCTCCTGATTCAAAGACAGGTATATTCAAGAACGGAGCTACCTATCCGTTCAACCTGTATCCTACACTCGATCCTCCAAAAGAACAGTAAAAAATATCCGGATCAATGGATCTTGAAAGAGGCCGTCCCAAAAGGACGGCTTTTTTTTGATGTTGAAATCGTATTTCCCACTGGATTACCTTGTCGGCCGAAATCAAGGCTCACTTCACCTCCGGTGAACAATTAAAGAAGAATCCATCGGGCAGGAACCTGTTGTCGATGATTTCACCTTCCTTGAATTTTTCAGGGTTGAAGGTACCGTTTGTTTTATCCTCGTAGGATGAAAGCACTTTGAATTCGGTTCTGCGGTTCATTTGATGTTCCTCTTCAGTGCATGGAACGCCATTTCTGCATTTATTTACCAGCTGGGTTTCTCCATATCCATGTGCCGTGATCCTGGACGGGTCAATTCCAGCGGAAACAATATATTGAACTGCAGATTCTGCACGGTGTTGTGAAAGCCGTAGGTTGTATTCATCGGATCCGCGACAGTCGGTATGAGAGCCCAGTTCAACGGTAATCGCATTCTCTTTCATGATCCTTACCAGGTTATTCAGTGAAGGTTCTGCGTCTTTCCGGATATTCCATTTATCAAAGTCATAATAGATGTTCTCCAGTTTGAATTTCCGGTTTACGGCAAGTTTATCCAGGAGAAGGCTTCTGGGAATGGAAAGATCGGGCTGGGTACTGGCCATATCAAAAGTGAACGGGAGGCAGTCGGCAATGTAACCGTTTTGCATGGCTTTCACGAGGTAGTGTGTACCTTTTTTCACCGGGGTTTTAAAACATCCATTTGAATTGGTTTTAAGGATGAGGACTTTCCCGGATTCATTGTCTAGTAAGAAGACGGTTGCCCCAGGAATGGGTTCCAGTGTCGCTTTGTCTTTCACGCATCCTGAAACAAAATCAGGCGGTGGTGTTGCAACCGGTAATTTCGGCTGTTCCACAGGAATGCGGTTGAAACAATAAAGGTCATCTGCTCCTTTGCCATTGGGACGGTTAGAGCAGAAGAGGCCTTTCCCGGTGTTTTTATATTCAGCAAGGCTGAAGTCATCATACGAAGAATTTATGGGGAGGCCAAGGTTTTTTGGGGTGGTCCATTTTCCATCCACCTTTCTGGAAATAAAGATATCCAATCCGCCAAATCCCGGGTGCCCGTCGGATGCAAAATAGAGATCCCCGTTATCGGCGATAAACGGGAACATCTCATTCCCGAACGTATTGATGACAGCCCCAAGGTTCGTGGGATTGCTCCATTTCCCATCTTCACGCGTACAGAAGTAAATATCGGTGCCACCGTATCCTTCTTTCATATCAGAAACAAAATAGAGCGTTTTTCCATCGGGTGACAATGCAGGATGTCCTACGGAATATTCATTATTATTAAGGAAAAAGGGTTTAAGTTTTCCCCATTCCCCGTCTTTTCGTGTTGCATAAAAAATTTTCAACAGGTGGGTCCGGACGTTTTTATTTTCTTTCTTTCCTTTATCCTTATAAACTAAGGTCCGGTTCAGGAAAATCTCAGTATTGGCTTTGTTAAATGTGGCTGGTCCGTCGTGGTATTCCTGGTTGAGAAATCTGGGGGCAGGATTTGGTGCATTGAAGTCGTTGTAATAATCATCCAGTTTGGAAAAGATCCTGTCGCTGGCAAAAATGACTCCGTTGTCATAAAAAGCAGGTCCGAAATCCGATTCTTTGGAATTCAGTGCCGAAGCATTATTAATTTCATAGGCCGGGGGATGCGATTGCCATGCCATTGCGCTGTCGCAGAAAGCAGCATAAATTTTTCCCAGCTTGTCTTTCGATGTGATTGAATCATACTGCAGGAAGATGGTTTTTGCTTTCATGTATTCGCCC
>PLMO01000060.1 GCA_003142515.1 Bacteroidales bacterium | reverse complement strand
CCACTCGAAATTATAAAGAGCCAAAAAACGTAAACGTATTTCAGGGGACAACCAAAATCAACAGGATAAATACGGTCTTCCGGTTTAAAGAAATTGAAATTTGGGAAGAGGTTCATCATCACATTAAAATAGATCATATTCCCGTTAACCTGCAGGATATCCGGGGAGGTTATGTGATAAATATTTTTTACGGGTTCCACGGGGTTATCCATCGCTTCCAGATCAAGCTCGTCTACGTTCCAATCTTTCAGGGATTCTTTTAAATGTTTTTTATAATCATCATTTCCCTCCCTGACAAATTTATTACGATCATCCACAGCAAAGTAGCCTGACCTTGATATTTCCATTTTTCCCTTCACTACTCCATCGTTTGTAATTTTCATCTCTGCATAGCAAAGTGCATTGTTTTTTTCGTCGTTCAAAAGATTGATCCACCGGTCTGTCTCCGGATTGACAACAAGACCTTCACCATTGAGGCATTGGAAAGAAACTATGTCCATCGGCATCCATGGATTGGTAGCATCGAGAAGATACTCTTTATCTTCGATCCGGGTAAGGCAGATCACATTATTCATCCTGCTGACGGAAGGGTAGGTCTCAAAAGCAAGCCCGTGGTCCCTGGTACTGAGAATCACAGGATCGGCCTTCAGATCCAGTTCCCTCATCAATAAAACAAGCAGAAGATTAATATCCGCAGAATTACCGGTTTTATCCTGAAGTGATTTTTTGAGATTATGAGGATATAATGAGTAATGATCATTCCATTTCATATGGTTCCGGATATAGTTATATGCCAGGAGCATTTTATCAGATGGATCTTTTGCTTTGGCATTGATTTCCGCTACGATTTCTTTTACCACGCCACTTCTGTTAAGCTCCACACCAAAATCCTCATCTTCAAGCAACAACTTTTTGATTTGTTTCCAGGACGAATTATACAGATGTGGGAATTCATTCGGGAACTGGGATGAAACCAGATCAAAATCCACACAACTGCGGTAATTGTTAATAGAACTGGTGAATGATTCCTCCTTCATTGCCGGGATATTTTTTGCTGCAAGATGAAGAACATTTTCAATGTAGGCGACGGATGCAGTACTCTGAGCATTGTAGCGCATCATGCTCAACGATTTCGGCCTCTCGGTAACGTCGTTGATGACGAAAGAAACATAACCGGAAACCCTCCGTGAATAACGAAAGAAGTCAGGGATACTCACCGCATATTCACTCCATCGCACGGGGATGCCCCATTGAAAATTCCAATCCCGCAGTGTGAAAAGATAAGGCGACTGGATTGTGTACTTCAATTCAACAATAGAACCTTCCTTCACGGCGGGAAAACTGATCTTCTTGTTGCTCCAGTGATTATCTTCTTCCTCAATAAACATAGATTCATCCGTAACCTTGGTCTCCTGGATCTTACCATTTTCCAGGTTATAGGTCCTGGCCTTGAGTGATGAAATAGATTCCTCCTCTTTATTGGAATGATAAAAGCGGATTTCCTGGTTGGCCAGTGAATAACCTTCTTTTTTAAAGATCTTGATCCGCAACAAACGTTCATGAACCAGGAAAAATCCTTTATCGTCATCATAATCAAAATAACTGGTACCGATATCTCCCAGGACCATTGCGTTTGCCGATGAATCAAAAGGACAACTGGTCATTTTCAGATCAGCCATATCGATCTTCCCGAAGACCATTTTTTCCTGTTTTTCCTGTGCTATTAACTTCTGATTAAGTGAAACCAGGATCAGGAAGAGAATCAATCCGAAAGATGTTTTTGTAATGAGTTTAATCATATGGTAAAACTTTTAAGTTTAAGATAATACTATTGAATACTATTAAATCCGTTGCTTCCACGCTGAAATCCACCTCGGAATTGCATCCCGGAGAATGATCACAACCGAAGCCATGATAATCAAAGTGAGACTGAGGTTAATAATCCCGTCAGCCCGGTGAGCTGAAGTAGCCAGTTGTGGAATATAAATTCCTTTTATATTGAGGATACCTGCCGAGAACGTGGTGATCCCAACAAAAACGAGCGGGATGATAGTGACCCAGGCATACCTGATTTTTCCCCGGTTGATGATGTAAGAAGTTCCGATGGTGAGTGCAATGGTTGCCAGCAATTGATTGGCGGTCCCGAACATCGGCCAGATGGTGGAAACACTTCCGGTGTAAATAAAATAGCCCCAAAAGACGACTACGATTCCGCTGGTGAGCAGGTTCCCGGGAAGCCAGTGAGCACGGGCAAAAGGTTTGTAAATTTTCCCAAGACTTTCCTGGAGGATAAAACGAGCAATGCGGGTTCCGGCATCAATGGTAGTAAGGATGAAAAGCGCCTCAAACATGATTGCAAAATGATACCAATACGACATTAGGTTTTTCAGCCCGGGAATGGAAGAAAAGATCTGTGCCATCCCCACGGCAAGGGAGACAGCACCGCCTGTTCTACCTGCAACTTTTTCGCCCACTTCGGCAGAAAGTCTTGGCAGATCGGAAGTAGTAAATCCCATGGCATGCAATTGCGGCAAAATATGAGTAAACTTTTCGGGAGAGACATTGATCTGGAAATAATCGAGCGGAAACAA
>PLMO01000043.1 GCA_003142515.1 Bacteroidales bacterium | reverse complement strand
AAGCAAATCGAGGCGCAGGTCTGAAAAGCCATATCTGATGAGTCAACCGGGTGATGGCTTCCGTCGAGGAGTACCACTTTGACATCCACCACCGGGTATCCTGCGAGGATGCCTTTTATAAGTGTTTTCCGGATCCCTTTGTTGACCGACTGGATAAATTCAGCAGGAATGTTACCACCCTTGACCTTATCCACGAATTCGTATCCTTTTCCTTCGTTTGGCTCAAGGCGCATCTGGACATCTGCAAACTGGCCTTTTCCGCCGGTTTGTTTCGAATGCTTGTAACGGTGTTCTTTCTCCACGGTTATTGTTTCCCGGAAAGCAACAGCCGGTTCGCCGACGATCGCATCCACCTTGAATTCATGTTTCAGCCGGTCGATGATGATCTCGAGGTGAAGTTCACCCATCCCGGCGATGATCGTTTCTTCCGTTTCATCATCAAACCGGACGTTGAAAGACGGGTCTTCATTCATCAGTTTGTTCAGCGCCTCTCCCAGTTTTGCCTGTTCTCCCCGTTTTGCCGGGGAAATTTTTAATTCGATCACTGAAGGCGGGATATGAATGTTTTCAAGGAAGAGAGGATGATCGTTATCACAGAGCGTATCCCCGGTTTTAGTCAGTTTTAACCCGATGAGGGCCACAATATCGCCGGGTCCTGCCTCGCTGATCTCCACCCTTTCTTTTGCATGAATCCGGAAGATCCTGCCGATACGTTCATGTTTCCCTTTGGTGGAATTCAGGATCTGCATCCCGCTATGAAGGGTTCCGGAAAAGACACGGGTAAAAGTTTGCTGTCCTACAAAAGGGTCATGGATCAGTTTGAATGCCAAAGCCGAAAAAGGTTCTTTTGGGGAGGGGCACCGTAAATGTGATTTTTCCGGGTCATCGATATCAATGCCGACTACAGCGCCAACATCGATGGGAGATGGCAGGTAATTCAGAACGGCGTCGAGGATCATCTGTATGCCTTTGTTCTTGTATGCAGCCCCGCAGAAAACCGGGGTGATCAGCATTTTCAGCGTGGCTTCGCGGGCGGCCCGCTGCAGCAATTCAGAAGGAACTTCCGTATCTTTAAAAAAGTGTTGCATGACCTCTTCATTGAATTCGGCGATCTTCTCAACCATCCAGGACCGACCTTCCTTTGCTTTTACCTTGTATGCATCCGGGATCTCTATCTCTATCTGTTCAAAATCCTTGAACACATAAGCCTTCTGTGTCATGAGGTCGATGATGCCGTCGAAATGCTCTTCCGCGCCAATGGGCAGGTTGAAAGGAACTGCATTGGCATCAAGATATTTGTTCATCTGGGTAACCACCTGTGCAAAGTCGGCGCCGGTGCGGTCCATCTTGTTGATGAAGGCAATACGGGGCACCCGGTAGCGGTCGGCCTGGTTCCATACGGTCTCACTCTGGGGTTCAACGCCTCCTACGGCACAGAATACCGCGATCATCCCGTCGATGACCCGGAGTGAACGCTCCACCTCGACCGTGAAATCCACGTGTCCCGGTGTATCTATCAGGTTGATCTGGTAATCCTTCCAGACGCAGGAAATGGCTGCCGAAGCAATGGTAATACCCCTTTCCTGTTCCTGTTTCATGAAGTCCATGGTAGCCTGACCATCATGCACTTCTCCCATCTTGCGGGTGGTCCCGGTAAAAAAGAGAATACGTTCGGTAACGGTGGTCTTACCTGCATCGATGTGAGCGGCAATCCCTATATTTCTGAGTTTATTTAATGGCATGTTGTTTTTTTGAGCCGGCAAAGGTAGGGTTTTTTCCGGTACGTTCCTTAATAGTTAACCGTAAGTTAACATGCTATAAACAGATATGGGCTAATTCGTTATTTGAGGTGCCGGCTTGATCATTTTTTATTTTTTGAAGGTTAGTTTAAAAAAATCGTCACCGCTAAGACGCCAAGACGCTAATAGTTGTTAACAAAACGATGAATACCGTCCTTAAAAACAGGTACATTAAAATTGATTAGAAATCCTAATCTTTTATCTGATAGTTTTAAATATGAGATTAGCTGTGCAATATGAACAGGTAAAAGAATCTCAACAGCTTTGATTTCAATGATTACCTCATTCTCCACCAGAACATCAAGGCGAAAATCCTTATTCAACTTATTGCCCCGATAATATAGAGGCAGGAATACTTCCTGCTCAGCTTTGATCCCTCGTATATTCAACTCTTTCATAAAGCAAAAGAGATAAACCGACTCGAGCAATCCTGGGCCAAGTTCTTTATGAACTCTATAACCTGCATCAAATAACTGTTTTGCGTAGTATTCAATTGCTTGTTTTTCCATAACTGATTAAGATAATCTTAACACTTAATCGGATTTGACTTGAAAAGGTAATACAAGAAAGTACTTTTTTTGCGTCTTGGCGTCTTGGCGGTAAAGGTATTTTTCGTTCCAGTGAATCAAATAATAATTTCGCCTTTTTTATGATGAACAAAAATCGCGTTATATTTGTGTTATAAACCCAATTAAATTATTGTAACTAATCAGTCTCTTTTA
>PLMO01000025.1 GCA_003142515.1 Bacteroidales bacterium | reverse complement strand
ATACCATCACCCGTCCCACTATTGAAACCTCCGATCCAACCGGTTGAATCATTTAACCAGGAAGAACAGGTCAATCCAGTCCCGTTTATGTCGGCATCTGTAATCCAGGTAACTCCTCCATCAAATGAATAGGTAACACCCATGCGCATGTTTCCCTGGTTTGTTCCGTCCCATCCGGTTGTGACATAAGTATTTGTAGAGCCCGGAACATATTTGATGTCGCCGGTTAATACTGATCCCTGGTAGGTTAAGGCAGAATATGAGGTTCCACCATCGGAAGAAGATTTAAGCAGACCCAGGGTATCGGCAGCTGTGTAAAATTTTAATGCCAGACCATTAACGTTGTCTTTGAATGCAGGATACGAATTTTTTCCGGTGAATCCCGGAGGCAGAGCTACGATCCAGTTCTGGCCCTGGTCGGTTGATGCATAAACCCGTCCTTTACTCGTTCCGAACCAGATATTATTCCCGACAACGCAAAAATCGGAAGTATATGCTGTTTCGGCTGATAGAGGAACGGGAATCTGGGCAGAGGGAAGTAATGTCCATTGGGTACCTCCGTTTGTGGTGGTATAGACCTCAAATTCGTTGTTAATAGGGTCACCCACGACGATCCCATTGTTGGCATCCCAGAAATAAATAAAATCCGGGAAGGAACTTGCATTTGAGAACGTTGCAGTTGTCTGCCTTGCCCAAGTAGTGCCACCATCAGTGGTTTTGTATACTCCCCCATTGGTTGATCCTGAAACTTTGTACATTGCGACCCAAGCAGTATCGGCATTAATTGCATGAATCATAGAAAGTGAAAGCCCTGACACTCCAGAAACTGTTCCGGGAGTCCATGTTGTGCCCCCATTTATGGTTTTGCTGAAATTCTGAATGGCTAGGCCGGCACCTGAACCGTCACTTGCAGCAACCCAAACAACCTGCGGATTTACGATGGAAATATTCATGACACCTAAGGGAGTTGCCGTCCATCCCAGTCCCTGTGAAACCCAAGTTTGCGCAAATGAACTTATGGAAAGTACAATGCTAAAAATAATGAGTAATGCTTTTTTCATAACCTGAAATTTTTAATGAATAATTAATATCTTTTACAAAGCTACATAATATTTTAGAACAAACAACACGGAAAGCAAAAAAAAGCAGAATGACTCGCTGAAAAAAAATATTGGGATCATTCCTGATTCCCCATTCCGGTCTTTTGCTATATCTTTTTTTTAGGTGCTATGGACACGGTATGATTTACGATTGATCAAAATAGGATTTCGCGCGGTCTTCTCAATCCTGAACAATAAACCAATTTTTTCGTACTTTTGCGAAGGATTCTTAAAGTGAAAATTTATAATAAAGGAAGAAATCTATGTTTGAAGGATTGACCGATAAGCTCGACCGGGCGTTTAAAGTACTCAAGGGACAGGGTCATATTACCGAGATCAATGTGGCGGAAACTTTAAAGGATGTCAGGAAAGCATTGCTCGATGCCGACGTCAGTTTCAAGATAGCCAGGCAGTTTACCGACACGGTGAAGGAAAAAGCGCTGGGACAGAATGTTCTCACTGCTGTTTCGCCGGCACAGTTGATGGTGAAAATCATGCATGACGAGCTGACAGACCTGATGGGCGGTATGAAAACTGACCTGAATCTTAAAGGAGATCCGGCCATTATCCTGATCGCAGGTTTACAGGGCTCCGGGAAAACCACCTTTTCCGTCAAGCTGGCCAACTACCTTAAAACAAAAAAAGGAAAAAGCCCGATGCTGGTGGCCTGTGACGTTTACCGCCCTGCCGCCATCGAACAGCTGAAAGTCCTTGGACAGCAGGTCGAAGTTGAGGTCTATTCCGAAGATGATAACAAGGATCCGGTTAAGATCGCAAAACATGCTATTACTTCAGCGAAAGACCGGGGATTCAATGTCGTGATCATCGATACCGCCGGCCGGCTGGCCATCGATGAAGAGATGATGAATGAGATTGCGGCCGTGAAGAAAGCAGTCAACCCTCATGAAACATTGTTCGTCGTGGATGCCATGACGGGGCAGGACGCTGTGAATACAGCAAAAGCATTCAATGAACGACTCGATTACGAAGGAGTGATCCTTACCAAACTCGATGGCGATACCCGCGGTGGAGTAGCGCTGACCATCCGCGCAGTAGTTGAGAAACCTGTCAAATTTGTGGGGATCGGTGAAAAAATGGAAGCCATCGATATCTTCTACCCCGAACGTATGGCCGACCGTATCCTGGGTATGGGGGATATCGTGTCTCTTGTTGAAAGGGCCCAGGAACAGTTTGACGAAGTAGAAGCCCATAAGCTCCAGAAAAAAATTGCCAAAAACCAGTTCAACTTCAATGATTTTCTTTCCCAGATCAAACAAATCAAGAAGATGGGCAATGTCAAAGACCTGATGGGAATGTTGCCCGGGATGGGAAAAGCGATCCAGAACCTCGACATCGATGACAATGCATTTAAAGGTATTGAAGCCATCATCCATTCNNCATCCAGGAAGTCAACCGGCTCATCAAGCAGTTTGATGACACACGACGCATGATGAAAATGGTGACCGCCAGCAAGGGCAGAGGAATGGCCAACATGATGCGGAATATGAAAAATATGAACTAACAGAAGAGAACGCCATGAATTTACTGGACGGGAAACTAATATCCGACAGGATAAAGGCAGAAATTGCAGCAGAGGTGAAAACAAAAATGCTCGATGCAGGCAAAGTAGCGCCTCACCTGGCTGCCATCCTTGTTGGTGAAGATCCCGCCAGCCAGACATACGTAGCATCAAAAGAGAAAGACTGCAAAGAAGTAGGATTCATTTCTTCCGTTTATAAATATCCTGCAAACCTGTCGCAGGAAAAACTCCTTGAGGCCATCCGGTTTCTTAACAACGATCCGGAGATCGACGGGTTCATAGTACAATTGCCTCTTCCCAAACACATTGATGAACACACGATCATCGAAAGCATCGACCCTGCCAAAGACGTGGATGGTTTCCATCCTGTAAATGTCGGTCGGATGGTGCTGAACATCCCTTCCTACCTTCCGGCAACTCCATATGGTATTATTACCCTGCTGGAATCCTACAAGATTGAAACGGCAGGAAAACACTGTGTGATACTCGGGAGAAGCAACATCGTCGGTACCCCCGTCAGCATCCTTCTTTCGCGGAAAAGCAAAACCGGGAATGCAACCGTCACCCTGTGCAACAGCCATACACCAAATCTTCAAGCCATCGCCGCAACGGCCGACATCCTTATCGTTGCCATGGGGAAGAAAGAATTTGTGACTGCAGAAATGGTGAAAAAAGATGCAGTTGTAATTGATGTCGGAATTCACCGGGTTCCCTCTGAAGAAACAAAATCCGGATACAAGCTGACCGGGGATGTGAATTTTATTGATGTTGCAAAGAAATGCAGTTACATTACACCGGTACCTGGCGGTATCGGCCCGATGACACGGGTATCCCTCTTGCTCAACACCCTGAAGGCTGCTAAAAAAGAATTTAAGTTCTGACCGGTTGAGCACAAACGATGAAATATTGCTGAAGGAAGGGAAAATGCTTCCGCTCATGGAAGAATTCTATTCNNGTAGCCACCGACATGATCATTGAACATGCCGCTTCATATCCTGCAAAAGCCATTGTCGTCACAGGAGGAGAACCGCTTTTATACAACCTCGATTACCTCTGCCAGGGCCTTCACCGGCTGGGGATCGCCACATTCCTGGAAACATCCGGATCCTCGGGGCTTAGCGGCAAGTGGGACTGGATCTGCCTTTCGCCAAAAAAAGATGCGCCTCCATTACCGGAGATCTTTGCAAAAGCCAATGAATTAAAAGTCATTATTGAAGATATACCGGACTTATATTGGGCGGAGGAAAATGCCGGGCATGTATCATCCTCGTGCATCATTTATCTTCAACCCGAATGGAGTCAGCGTGATTTCATAATCCCGGTAATCGTGAAATACATCCAGGTACATCCGAAATGGAAGATCTCTATACAGGCACATAAATACATGCGAATTCCATGAATTCGGAATTATGAATTATGAAATTTGAATTATGAAATAATTATTCCCAATAGCTAATACCCAGTACCCAAAACCCATAATCCAACATCCAGCATCCAGCATCCAGCATCCAGCATCCAGCATCAGTAACCATGAAACCTAAATCTTTAATATTCACAATTACCTTTCTCCTTCTGCTGGGGTTGGATCATGTGACCGCTCAGACCTCTCCGCTTTCCACAAAATCGAAAAAAGCAACCTCACTATTCACGGAGGCAATCGATTGTTTCGACCGGAAAGATTTCCCGAAAGCAATGCGGATCCTGGATAAGGCCACACAGGAAGATCCGGCCTTCGTGGAGGCTTTTATCCTGAAAGGAGATATCTTATCTGAACAAAAGTATCCGCGCGAAGCCATCGTGCAGTATAAAAAAGGGATTGCTGCCAACCCCGACTTTTCACCAACACTCTATTTTATTGTCGCCAATGTTGAATTGCTGACAGGCCTTTATGAAGATGCACGCAAGGATTATGAAAAATTCCTCAATTACCCGGATCAGCCGAAAGAAAAACAGGCAAAGGCCAATAAGAATATCAAATCCTGCGATTTCGGGATCAATTCCATGGCGCACCCGGTACCTTTCAAACCGAAAAATCTTGGCGATAGCATCAATTCTCCGTATGATGATTACATCAACGCTATTACCGCGGATGAACAGCAGTTGTTTCTCACACGTAAACTTCCCAGGGTTCATCATGTATCCAGTGAATCTACTGAATTTAACGAGGATTTTTACAAGGCAGTAAAAACCGACAGCGTATGGCGCAAAGCTATCAACCTGGGTCCGCCGGTCAATACCGAAGAAAATGAAGGGGCGCTTTGCATCTCTCCGGACGGAAAATATATCTTTTTTGCAGCCTGCAACCAACCGGATGGTTACGGCAGCTGCGACCTCTATTGGTCAAAGAAGACCGGCGACATCTGGTCGGAACCGGAAAACCTGGGTTCTGTTGTGAATTCAAGCGCATGGGATTCCCAGCCTTCTTTTTCGTCCGATGGAAAAACGCTCTATTTTGCAAGCACACGGCAAGGTGGAAAAGGCAGTTCGGATATCTGGAAAACGGAACTCCAGCCGGATGGTTCATGGAGTGTTCCCGTCAACCTGGGAGATTCAATAAATACAAAGTTTGAAGAGATGGCGCCTTTCATCCATCCGGATAACCGCACCTTGTATTTTGGTTCAAGAGGACACCAGGGAATGGGTGGATTTGACATTTTTTATTCCAGGATGGATGCCGATGGCAACTGGACAACGCCTGTGGACCTTGGATATCCCATCAATACTTACGCCGATGAGGTCAACCTTGTAGTGAATGCAAAAGGGGATGTGGCTTATATTTCGAGTGATAAGTTAGGAGGCAAAGGCGGCATGGATATCTATTCCTTTCAATTATATAAGGAAGCACAACCGGTAATGGTTACCTATTTTAAAGGCATTGTATTTGACAAGGAAACGAAAAAACGCCTGGAAGCAAAATTTGAACTTGTCGACCTGGCAATAGGGAAGACGGTTTCATGTTCTTCCTCTGATCCTCTGACCGGAGAGTTTCTGCTATCTCTTCCTACGGAAAAGGACTATGGCTTGAATGTCTCCAAACCCGGTTATCTTTTTTATTCTGACCATTTTGCCCTGCGTGGTGAAAGTTCGAAAACGAAACCCTTCATTTACAATGTCCCGCTGCAGCCCATCAGGGTAGGAGAAACCGTTATCCTGAAGAACATCTTCTTTGATACTGATAAATATGACCTTAAGAAGGAATCCCTGAGTGAACTTGCAAAACTGATCCAGCTTCTAAAAGGCAACCCGGAGATCCACATTGAGATAAGCGGCCATACTGATAACCATGGTACGGCAGATCACAATATAATTCTCTCCCGGAATAGGGCCCAGGCAGTTTATGATTACCTCATTCTGAACGGGATTGCAAAGGAACGCCTGAGCTATTCCGGTTTCGGGATGACCCGTCCCATCGATACCAACGATACCGAAACGGGCCGGGCGAATAACCGCAGAACGGAGTTCAGGGTAGTGGCGAAGTAATTGACAATACCAGTTTTCCAGCTGCCAAGATTTCCCTATAATTTATTTCCCAAAATTGATCTTTATCCCCACGATAAGGCCTGCATTGGCAAAGGAATAATTGGTACTGGGATATTTATTTGAATCGCTGTCTGAAATGGTTTGGGTCTCATCTAATTTTTTTACATACACCCATGTTTTTTCCCTGGTTTTCATATCACCAAGTTGATCAACTCCGTTATTAGTGGCTTTGGTATATTTCCCTTTCTTTGGAGCCCAACTGATCCCATCAAGATTCACCTCACCGAAAAAGGAAAAAAGGTTACTCAGCGGGAATTCCGCTCCCACTGCAGCTTGCGCCCCGATGGCAATTCCGCCATAATCTTTGGCAATATAACTCCCCGTGTTAGAACCGGTCAATTCACTCGAGGTTTTTGCACTGTTCAAAACTCCGATCATTATGCCAAGGCGTGCATAGGGCTTGATCTTATCCATATTAAGCTTCATTATAAATGCGGGAACAACGGCAAGCATGGAACCGCTCTGTTTTACGGTATTTATTGAACCACCATAGGTATCGACAGTCTTGTGTGAAAATCCAAGAAAATAATCCACACCGAGTTCTATGCCGAAATTTTCTCCGAAATAATACCCGGCGGCAGCAACGATAGGTAAACCATCACCCAAACCTCCCCGTATTGCTTCCACTGTGTGTTGGGTTCCACCGGTGGTAATATCAGTGGATTGATACAGCATATGTGGGGCTGTACAGATTGCAGCGCCAAGGCCGGCGCGTACATAAAAGGATTGTGCCTGGGCACATAACGACATCGCTGATAAAATCAGGATGAAAAAAGTTTTTGTTTTCATAGGGATAAAATTTGGTTAGACATGTTATAGTATTTTAAAATTTTTTTCTATTCAGGAGAATATCAGATAAAATTTACCCACACTAAAATTTCTATAAAACATAATTGTTAATATGTTAACTAAAGGACAAATGTATTAAAAAGTACACTTAGATGAAAAAAAATTTAATACCCAATACCCGATACCCAAAACCCAATACCAAATGACTAATGAAGAATTTTGTTAATTTTACTGCATGAAATTCCTGACCTATCTTCTCCTCCGGGCTTTTATATTCCTCTTCAGGATCGCACCCTTCAGGGTACTTTATTTTTTTTCGGACAGGATATATTTCCTGGTCTACTCCCTGTTCGGTTACCGTAAAAAAGTCGTACTTAACAATCTCCGGGATTCGTTTCCTGAAAAGTCCGAAAAGGAGATCAGCTTGATCGCCCGTAAATTTTACCATCACCTCTGTGATATTCTGGTTGAAAGCATAAAAGCATTCTCCATGAAGGAAGATGAGGTAGTAAAAAGGTACGAATATGAAAATACCAGGTTCCTCGATGAATTGTACCGTCAAGGGAAATCAGCAATCTGTGTTGGGGGCCATTACAACAACTGGGAGTGGTCAGGGATTGCATCCGGAACACAGTTGAAACACAGGCCGGTTGGGTTTTACAAGCCGCTTTCAAATAAAATGGTAGATGCCATTGTCCGGAAAACAAGAGTGAGGGGAAGGTCTTTGCTGGTCTCCATCACAAATACATCTGCAGTATTCAGTCAGGATTATGGTGAACCGGCCATCTTTTATATGGTTGCCGACCAGAGCCCTTCCAGCGTCAGAATGGCATACTGGATGCAGTTTCTGAACCAGGATACTGCCGTATTGCATGGACCTGAAAAATATGCCAGGCTACATAACCTCCCCGTAGTCTTTGCTTATCCACAGAAAATCAAACGAGGATATTATAAGCTGAAGTTCATCATGCTGGTGGAAGATCCCTCAAAAACCGCACCCGGTGAAATTACCCGGATCTACATGAATACCCTGGAAAAGATCATCCAGGATAAGCCGGAGTTTTATCTCTGGTCGCACCGCCGATGGAAACTGAAAAGAAATAGATCGTATGTTTGAATA
>PLMO01000010.1:10687-11858 GCA_003142515.1 Bacteroidales bacterium | reverse complement strand
TTTTTACAAAGTCAGCAAAAAGGGAAACGATGCGGGATTATCCTGATGTCTTCCCTTGCCGGGATGCTGGGGCCTGCATTGGCTGCCCCTTATGCCGCAACAAAAGCATTCTCGCTTATTTTCTCTGAATCTTTATATTATGAATTGAAAAATGACAAGGTCGATATTTTAGCCTGTTGTGCAGGTCCGACATCAACCCCAACTTACTGGAATAGTAAACCAAGGAACCGGAATACAATCATTGAAATAATGCAACCCCTTGATGTCGCCACATATGCCTTAAAAATGCTGGGGAAAAAACCGTTTTGTATCCCGGGATGGAAGAACAGGTTGTTCTATTATATTCTTACCCGGGTAATCCCAAGAAAAGTTGCCGGAATTCTTGTCAGCAAATCAATGCTAAAAATGTACGCCGGCCTGTAAAGGTCTTTGCAATAATAATCAGAATGAGATTAACCCGCAGTTAATAGAAACTCGGGCATTCAAGAGCAGAATTGTTCCGCATTGAACGACCCGGAGTATTTACCCCGCCGCCGCCGCCGCCAAAGATCGTCAGTTTATCAAATTCAAGGATCAGGCTGATCTCATGAGCGCCACCCAACCCCTGCATGTTTCCTGAAGTTATCAAATCATAGCTATACATGAATTTAATGCTCATATCTTCTGCAAACGTATAGCGGTAGCCGGCTACGAGAGCGACTGCATCGCCGCCTGATAACCCTCCGAAACTGGCCTTATACCATCCACCAAGATATATATTGTATTTGAGCATATTAAACCCCACTTCCAGGGAACTCATGCTGTTCTGATTCTGGTAAATGATCCCCGGATTGATTTTCAGGGGATCGTTGCTTCCCCCGTTTGCATACATTGCAGATGAAGAGCCTCCACTGCCAGAAATCACAATATCAAGATGGGCTACATATTTCCTTGGTAGAGGAGCGGAAGCGGTAGAGAGAAATGATTCGTCGGGCTGGAAAATATGATCCACGGCAAATCCGGCTACTCCGGTCACATTCCCTTCGGGATTTGAGAATTGAAGCAGACCCCCTGCTCCAAAATCAGGAAAAACTTTTGTGTTTGCATTGGGAGGAACGAAGTAACTCTGGAAAATGTTTCCGTACTTTTCACTCAATTGATCACTGAAAACAAAATCATCCCAATTTAAGCT
>PLMO01000010.1:0-10660 GCA_003142515.1 Bacteroidales bacterium | reverse complement strand
CCAAGATCGGCAGAAAAGTAATAGGAACGAAAATCCACAGGTAAATTGGGCCATTGATCCCGGAAAGAAAACCGGGCCCTCACTCCCGTATTGATTCCGGTATACGCCGGATTGTAATATAAGGGCGTACTGAAAAACTGTGAATAGTTGGGATCCTGTCCTCTTACAGAGCAGAAGAGGAACAGGAATCCAAAAAGAAAGATCGATACAGATATAGGTTTTTTCATCTATAAAAATGATTAGATATTAGCGAATTAAAGTTACCGTCCCGATTGTTTTGTAACCACCCTTGCCTATATCCGAGCCTTGCCAATCAGTGTTATCAAGGAAAGTAGCGCTAGCCTTCCACATATAGGTTCCCGACGGTAACAGTACACCGTTTGAGTCTTTCCCATCCCACGATTCTGTTGGTCTGCCCAGCGGGTCAAGTGCTATTGAAGTCCAAAGCAAATGACCCCAGTTATCGAATACTTCAATCTTAAATTGTTTCAGGTTGACTCCAACGGGCGCGAAAACATTGGCTGTTGAACCTAAATTGGACGGTGCAAAAGCATTCGGGATATAAAGGCCCTTAAAGATAAACTCATATTTATAGAAAGTCGTATCGGAACAATTATATTGGTTATCCGAGATGAGCATTATCAGGTAAGATCCATCGTTCGCATAAGTAACAATTGGATTCTCATCCGTCGAGGTTTGGCCATTGCCAAAGTCCCAGAAGTATGTATCCGCACCAGTCGATTTGTTATTGAACTGCAATTTACCGGTCATGTTATTAATGTTGTCCGTATAGGTAAATGAACTTACCGGAGTGACATATACCTTAATGGTAGAATCGACCGTATCATAGCATCCATGTTGATCTTTAATGATCAGGCGAACCAGGTAATCCCCATCCGTTTTATATTGATGAACCGGATCCTGGAGCAGAGATGTATCTTTTTTTGCAGTTGCTTCACCAAAGTTCCATAACCAGTTTACAATGTTGGCAGTATCAGCAATCAGTGATTTATCGGTAAAATAGGTCGGATTTCCACTGCAGGCGAGGGAATGGTTAAATATTGCTGTTGGGATCTCAAATACCCGTGTCGGTTTTATAATAGAATCTTTACAACCGAAATGATTCATTACGACCATCCTGACAGTATACGTGCCGGCAGAATCATACTTATGTGTCGGGTTTTTCAGGTGAGACGTGTCATTCGATCCGGAATATGATTCTCCAAAGATCCATTTCCAGGAGTTGATAGCAGTACCAAATGTTTTTGAAGTATCCTGGAACACTGTAAATTGTTTCTTACAAACCGATAAATTAGAGAAATAAGGCAATGGCGTCGGGTGGATCACAAGGGATTGCAGGCTAGTATCGACGAAAGTGCGGCCGGAGACAGGAACGGTTGCATGAATGATCAACCTTACATCATAGACTCCCGGATCAGCAAAAGTATGGTGTATCACAGCAGCATGATGCGTATACGTAGTATCAGTCCCATCCCCGAAGATCCAATGCCATTGATTGATGATGTTAACAGGCAAAGAACTATCAGAGAATGCGATGTTGTATCGTGCGCACATTAAGGTATCATTGTGGGTAAACGATGCGAAGATACAAGGATACGCCTCGGCAGTCTTCATGATGGTATCATAACATCCGAAACTGTTCGTCACTTTCAGGACAACCGGGTAAGTGTTTTCTACCAGGTAAATATGAGAGGTATCTCCTGATCCCACTGATCCGGGTATGATCAGTACCGGAGAACCATCCCCAAACGTCCACTCCCAGGAAAAAATGGTACCACTACCGGCAGAGCTCGAATCCCTGAAATGGATGACACTATCGCAGGGTGCAGAAATGATAGAGAATGCAGGCGCAGGCAATGCATATACAGTCACGTCGCGGTACAAACTATCGGTACAATTATCTGAATCTGTAACTTTCAGCTTCACGGCATAGATCCCGGGTTGTGAGAAGGTATGTTGCGGGTTGAACAAGTAGGATATATTGGGCGGCCCTGAATTCGGATCACCAAAATTCCAGGAAACATTGTAAAGACTGTCGCCTTTTGCAAGGTCAACGGCTGTAAAATGGGTCGGGTTTTTATAGCAAACCGTATCATTTCTGAAGGTGAAGGCAAATCCGGGTTTTACATACACACTGTCACTGACAGTATCCATACACCCATAGCTGTCTGTCACGATCAATGTCACAAGGTAAGTGGTATCGGTAATACTATAGATAAAGTTAGGATTGATCATTGATGAAGTCTGTCCGGGTTCGAATATCCATTCACGCTGGACTATTGCTGAACCGGATCCCTGTGATTGATCCTGGAACACCACTTGTCCTGCCGGGCAGAAGAAGCTGTTATAAGAGAATGCTGCAACCGGTTTTGGCCGTGTAATTATAGGAATCACAATGGAGTCGGCGCATCCGCTGAGATTTGTAACACGAAGCTTGACATTAAAGGTACCAGCCGAAGTATATATATGCTTCGGGTTCTCGATTGTGGAATTGCCACCGTCCCCGAAATCCCAGAACCAGGCAGCGAGGGCACTTCCCGGGGCATTCGAAAGGTCGGTAAAAGAGGTGGAATCACCAACACAGGAAACAGATGCACTGAACATAGCCTGTGGTTTGGGATATACCGTAATCTGTTTCGTAGTATCATGGGTACAGCTGTTTGAATTTGTAACCGTGAGCATTACCGTATAAATTCCGGAAGCGCCGTAAGTATGTTCGGGGTTCTGCAACGTGGAAGTATTGCTGGGCCCTGAGGAAAGTTCACCAAAGTCCCATAGCCAGGAAACCATACTTGCTGAATTTGCAATAGACGAGTCGGCAAAGTGGGTTGGGCTTCCCATACAAGCAGTATCAGCAGTGAATTTGGCGACCGGTGAGGCATTAACAGATACCGTGTGGCCGATCGAGTCGAAGCAACCTACCTGGGTTGTAACCATTAAATTCACCCAAAAGTTTCCGCTATGGGTAAAAGCATGTGTTGGATTCTTAATTGTAGATGTATTGTCCGGACCGGATGTAGGGTCACCAAAATTCCATAACCATTGGGCAATTGGAGATACGCCTCCTTGTTGTGACTGATCGGTAAACTGGAATGGCATCTGGGCACATCGTGTGGTGGCATACATAAAATCCGCAGTAGGAGCAGGATTTATTACAACCTGGATAGTTTTGGTTGCAGTACAGTTATCGGATGTGGTGATTGTTAATGTTACAGGGTATGTTCCTCCATTTGCATAAAGATGGCTTACGATAGGTCCTGTTCCGGTGTCACCATCTCCAAAAGTCCAGGCCCAGGTACTAATGATACCATGTGGTGTGGAAGAGAGACTGGTGAAAAGAACGGAATCCCCCGCACACGCTGGGGCAGTAGTAATAAAGGATGCAACGGGTGGCGGGATAACCAGAACAGGTTTAGTAATATGATTGATGCACCCCTCAGTGGTAGTAACCGTCAAAGTAACATTAAACACGCCAGATGTTTGATACGGGTGTGTTGGATTTTTTAACGAAGAAGTCTGTCCGTCATCAAAATTCCATAAGTATTGCGAGATGGTTCCGATGCTTCCGGGTATGGAATCAAAGTGAAAGGTAGTGAGCGATCCGAGACAGACCGTGTCTGCATGGAAGTTAAAAAGTGGCAGGGTGATAATAGTAATTGTCTGGATAGAGGTATCTGTACAATTTGTCGCATTGTAAACAATCTCCGTAACTGTATAGGTTCCCGGAGCGGAGAAGGTATGGCAAGGACTCTGGGACGTGCTATTGTTGTTCCCACCTGATGCAGGGTCGCCGAAATCCCAATGCCAATTGGTAATAATACCGCCACCGTTTCCCTGTGAATTATCCGTAAACAGTACGCATTGTTGTGCACAATTGCTCGTTGGGAAACTGAAGCTTGCAATGGGTGAAGGCATGCTGTTCACTACATGCTCGATGAACGCAATGCAGCCGTCGGAGGTTGTTACCGTAAGCCTTACCGTATGTGGAGTAGCGTTGCCGATAAATGTGTGAGACACATTAGGATTACCCCCCGGGGCATTGATGATGACATCAGGAGATCCGTCGCCAAAATGCCAATCCCATGTGACGATCGAACCCAGGTAACCGGTCACAGTGGTAGATTGATTTGTATACTGCACTAAGGCTCCCAAACAGTTGGGATTGGTGTATGTAAATGCAGGAATAGGTAAAGGATGAACCAATACCTGTTTTGTAGTACTATTTATACATCCGTTGCTGTTGACAATCGTAAGGGTGACATTAAAGATGCCGTAGCTTGTATAGAGATAGGTCGGATTCGGTAACGATGAATGACCTGATAAATCCCCGAAATCCCAGGAGTAGGAAATGATGCTGGGTGCATGAGGTACGGAAGTTGCTGAAGAAAATGTGGTGACAGAGCCCAGGCATGCAGTGTCAGCCGTAAAGTTTGCAAGTGGTAACTGGTTTATAATAACCGTTTTCGCGATGGTATCCTGGCAACCGTCGGTATTAGTTACAATAAGAGAAACAGTGAAGGTGCCGAAGGTGGAGAAGGAATGATTAGGGTTTTGTGCCGTTGAAGCATTATTTGGACCGGTTGACGGGTCACCAAAATTCCAATCCCAGGATATTATGGAACCACCGCCGTTTTCCTGCGAATAGTCAGTGAAATAAACCAACTGACTGGCACAGGTGACAGGAGAGAATCCGAAATCAGCAGTGGGTGCCGGGAGGCTGTTGACAACATGTTCGATAAATGCGGTACAACCGTCACTGGTGGTTATTGTCAGCCGCACATTATGTGAAAGTTGGTTACCTGAAAATGTATAATTAATATTAGGGGTGGCCGGGGCATGGATGGTTACTATGGTTCCGTCATCAAAATTCCAAACCCATGTAACAATACTGCCAAGATACCCGGCTACCGTATGTGAAAGATCGGTATAGTGAACCACTGCTCCGAAACAATTGGGGGAGGAGAAAGTGAATTCAGGAATGGGCAGCGGGTGTACGAGGATTTGTTTGGTTGTATCTTTTGTACAACCGTTGGAATTGACCACTGTCAGCTTTACGTTAAACGTTCCGTAATTAGCATAGGTATGCGTAGGATTCTGCATGCCAGATGGTGCCCATCCATCACCAAAATCCCACGAATAACTAATCATGGCCCCAGCGTTGGGAATTGAAAGGTCGGTAAAGTGAGTCGGGTTATTGAGACAAGCTGTATCGGCATGGAAGTTTGCAAATGGAAGCTGATTCACTGTCACGGTTTGAGAAGTCGTACCTGAACATCCTGTGGCATTCTGAACATTTAGTGTTACAGTATAATTACCGGCAGCAGCAAACGTATGTGAAGGATTGGGAATGGTGGATTGGTTGTTCCCCGAAGTAGGATCGCCAAAATTCCAATGCCATTGCGTGATGCTTCCTCCCCCGTTGGTCTGCGACAAGTCAGTAAACTGTATCGCCTGGCCCTGGCACGTAACAGATGAATAATAAAAACCGGCGATAGGTGAAGGAATAAGCGTAACGGTATGTTCTTTGAACAGGGAGCAGCTGTCGCTTGTCCAGACGGTCAGGCGGACAACGTATGACGTGTTTCCTGCAGGAAAAACATGAGTGACATTCGGTGAGGCCGGGCTGATGATATTTTGAGTGGTATTGTCGCCGAAATCCCACAGCCACCTTGCCACGTATCCCGTGTAGCCGGCAGGAACTGATGACTGATCCGTAAATTGTATCACACTGCCGGTACAGGCAGGGGATGACCAGCTGAATTCAGGAATGGGTTTTGGATTGACTTTTACCTGATGTGATACTGTATTTGTACAACCATGATGATCGACCACTGTCAAAGCGGCAATGAACGTGCCGGCATTTGCATATAAGTGTGTTGTGTTGACTGGGTCTGTGCTGGGGGATGTTCCATCGCCAAAATCCCATGACCAGGTCACGATCGAATCGATGTGGGTAATAGTGGTGTTGGCATAGAAATGAACGAGATCACCCAGGCAGGCAGTATCCCTTGTGAAGTCAACCGGGGGGGAAGGGAAAATATAAACCGGTTTTATTATTGTATCGACACAATTATCAAAATTATGGATGATTAATCTGACATTATAAGTTACGCCACCGGTATTGAAGATATGACTGGGGTTCTGTTGATATGAACTATTGTTGTAACCGGATGAGGGATCATCAAACAACCACTCCCAGGAGATGACATTTCCGCCTCCATTCGGGAAAGAGCCATCGGTAAATTGAACCAACTTTCCTGCACAGGCTGTTAAATAATAGAAATTCGCTATGGGAAGCGGCAATACTATCTGGTCATGGCTATAGCTATCTGTAAACCCTGAATTATCGGTAACATAAAGCGTCACGATGAAAGTTCCGGGATTTGCATACATATGGCTGACATCCGGGTTGTTCGGGAAATGGATGGTATCTCTTGCCGTTCCGTCACCGAAATCCCATACCCAGGTTGCAA
This sequence comes from Bacteroidales bacterium, assembly GCA_003142515.1. Lineage (GTDB taxonomy): Bacteria > Bacteroidota > Bacteroidia > Bacteroidales > FEN-979 > FEN-979. Next base: position 4,166 of record PLMO01000010.1, on the reverse strand, counting down.
TATAACCAAACGGTGGGGAAGGAACAGAAGAAAGATCGTGGAAATACATAGGCATATTCAGGCAAACCGGTGAGTTACTCGAGTAGAATGCCATCGGGATTTCAGGAACATAAACCACATGGGCGACTGAATTTGAACATCCCAGGGTATCGGTAACGGTAAGTGTCACGGTCCAGTTATTGGAACCCAGGTAGGTATGAACCGGGTTGTGACCATATCCATAAGTGCCATCGCCGAAATTCCACTGGCACATATTCCCTATCGCTCCAAGGTTCGTGATACCGGTAGGCATTGAATCAATATGAAATACAATCTGGTTGTTCATGGAGCCCACGTTCCAGGTAAATTCAACAGCAGGCTTGGCGTTAACGTGAATAGACTTCCTAATTGTATCCGGGCATCCAGTGGTATTTGCAATTGCCAGCCTGACGATGTAGGTACCTGAGTCGGCGTATACATGGGTGCCGTTCTGTTGGTTGGAAGTATTATTTCCGGAAGCGGGGTCGCCGAAATCCCAGTTGTAGTAAACAATGGCAGGACCATTATTTTGAACGGAATGATTCTCGAATCTCATCGTATCACCGGCACAGGGGGTATTGTAAGTAAAATTAGCGACCGGTGAAGGTGTCAGCGTAACACTATGGTATGCGGTGTCAGCACAGGTAAGGTTATTGGTTACTACCAACTGAACCGTGTAAGGACCAAGGCCCGGAAACACATGTGAGACATTCGGACTGGCCGGTGCATTGACAGTAACCGGTGCGGTTCCATCCCCGAAATACCATTCCCATGTAGTAATGTCTTTCCCGGCCGGGGATGTTGAGTTATCGGTAAAGAATACCGGGTTATTCTGGCAGGTTGGAAAAGAGAAGGAAAATCTTGCCGTTGGAACAGACTGAGCAATAACAACTTGTTGCGTAACATCATCCCTACAGGACTTTTGGTTGAGAATCTTAAGCGTAACATTATAGGTTCCGGGGCCACTGAATACATGCGTTGGTGTGCCGCAAGTTTCACAGCTATCATAGTTGGATGCTCCTGAAGCAGGATCCCCGAAATCCCAGGTATATCGTTCTATGGGTGTGCTCAAAAGGGGTGTCGTTGAAATTGTACCGTCAAAACTTACAGGTTGATAAGAACAATTGGGTATCGTTTCATTAAATGCTGCCGTTGGAATAAACTGGTTGGGATTAACATAAACAGCATCATAGATTGTATCTTTGGCTCCTTCACTGTTTGTTACTATATAAGTAATAGGATAGGTAATGTTCCAGGGAGGCCCGGCGTAGGTATGACTAACCGGAAATGGCGCTATAGCAAAATGTTGGGTTGGTGTTCCGTCTCCGTAATTAATGGAATAATCTATAATAGGTTTTGCAGGGTCGGCAACAGAACGATCATAGAACTTTAATTCGTTGCCATAGCAGGATGTATCGATATAATAAAAGTAGGAAATCAGCAGTGGTTGGATTTTTATCGTCTTGGATACCGTCGAATTACAGGGAATCGAAGGGTTCGTTTCTGTTACGCTTAAGGAGCCGGTGCCGACCGGACCCCAGGTCACGCTGACCTGGTTGGTATTGCCTCCCGAAACGATGGTTCCACCTGTAACGGACCAGGAATAAGTATGTCCCGGTATATTCGGGGTCGAATAAATAACACCTATTTGGTTGTTACATACGATTTGCGTACCTGCGATGGTTGGCTGTGTATCTGCGCATGGCAGGGCAGAGACTGATAAAGCAGTCATACCAAAAAGCAGGGACGAACAGGTGAGATAGAGTAAAAATCTATGAAACATATTATTGTTATTAGATTGTTTGATTCCCATGCAATAATTTTATACTATAAATAAAATGGAAAGGTTACAGTTTGTAATCTTTGTCAAATAAAATAAATACCACGTTTTCATCATCCTACAAAAGTAAAAAATAATTATCACTATTCAAAATATGTCATTTAGACATTCAGGAATTACTTTGGTTGCCTGAACAATAATTTCAAAATAAATTTTGTTATTCGATTTATCCTATTATTTTTGCATTCAATAACCTGATTCTTATGAAAAAATATCTTCCGTTACTCTTCTTCTTGATTCTCGGCACTTTCATTTTAAATTCAGGATGTAAAAAGAAACAGGAAGCTACGCCTTGTAATAGTGAGGGAATTTTGTGTATTGAAAATAAATTAGATTCTACAATCATTGTCAGCATCAAAAATACTCATGACCAGTTTCCTATACTGAAAGATTACATGCACTGTAGCACACTGGCAGGTGATCAGACTTATTCCATTAATATTTCAGCAACCGGAATTGACAGGGACACCTCACTGGTCATCCTTTCTTGTGATAAAAAACTGCTAATCGTTCAATAATTGCAGTAAAACCACGGGTTTTCTTCACTGCGTCAATCAAATTTTACTTTTGTAAAGTAATAAACCAGCCTTTTTTTATCCTCTGAAGAATTGATGTTTTTAATTTCCTGGTATCCATAACAAAGGAAAAACGGGCCATACCAGGGAACCATGTAATTTTTACTGTCTGAGAGCATTTTGTCTTCCGGGTACATCTGTTCCATAGTAGAAAAATCAAGCTTCTCTACTACTTCATTTTCCCTGATAATTTTTGACGCGATCCTTGCTTCGCTGGAATAACAAAGCACCATGGTGTCGGAAGAGGAGCAGAATACATTTACTTTAGGATTCAGATCGGGGGAGATCAGGTTCCGGATCTCCATTGAATTATCCCATATCAGGTTTCCGGTTTTATCAAATCCGGCAATGATTGCACTGGTATACCGATATCCATCAAATACATCATAAGTATTGATATACGGGCGGCCGTAAAAGTCAAATTCCGTAAAATTCTCGGGATGGTATTCTGGCATGTAACTTTCTCCCATAAAAATGACCTGGTTATTGTGAACAATTACAGGATGAACCAATAATGTCACTTCCGGAGTATAGTCATTTACCGGCCGGTTTTTCTTCAATGCCTTTTTTTTTATCGCAACTAAGTCCTTTTCTTCCACAATGTTCCGGAAATTTTTCAACTCAAGGAAATTCTTAAAACGAATATCCGTCTGAATTCCATTAGTGACCCTGCAGGTTAAAAAACCCGAGGAACCGTTAGACGACCCGTTTTTCCCGGATCTTCCAACTGCCGAATAGGTTGCAATTACCAATAGTTCATCCGGATTGACCAGGATTAACTGGGGGTTTCTGATTTCCCACAAAGGGGAAATGGTACTGATCTCTGTTTCCGAAACCATTGCTCCCGAAAAATTTATTTTCAGAATATTGCTTACAAGATGATTTTTTGAAATCGTTTTACGGATAGTTGCATATAAGTTACTACTTAAGGTATCAATAATAAAACCAGTCAGGTTCGAAATAATTCCCGGAGGGGTTAACGGATTATCTGTAACATTTCCTGATTCCAGGTTTATGACCTGGATATGTGCGGGTTCGTTTTTGAGATTATACCCCAGGAAGGCATAATCGTGAAAGACCAGAAACTTTACCGGTACAACATTCGCATTCAACGTATGCCGGCTTCCGGTAAATTTCCCGGATTTGCAATCCAGCCTTACCATCATCTCAGTTCCGGTAATTCCTTTTGTTTTCTCACCAGAAAGAAATAATAAAGTAAGTGTGTCTTTCTCAAGGTAAAAATCCCTGACCTCCATTCCAGTTCTTAAAGGAATATTCTTGATCCAGAGGGGATGAAGGTCAATGTCATAAAGTGAAAAATACCATTTTGTAAGAGAATCATTCAACGTTTCAACGCTTCTGAAGTAGAGTAATACACCCGTCGTGTTGACAGGAATAATATGATACGTTTCTTCGGTGGACTTAGCCGGAATTTCAACTCTTACAAGTCTGTCGATGTTCAAAGAAGCCTGCGGCATCTGGCTCCGTGATCCGGGTCCGGAAAAAAGGGAAAAAAACAGTAAAAGAAAGAAAATGCCTTTTCTTTGCATTTGTTCTGATTTGCCGTACAAATTTAGGGAATATTATTTGGGGAAAGGGACTTATCTCATATTTGGGTTATATCTTTTTTTGAGGTGCTGGAATAATCTTTATATAATTTCCAGAATGATCTTTTGAAAAAAGTCTTCCCGGATTGGGTTAAAAGTCAAACTTTTATTTAAAACCGCAGAGAC
>PLMO01000186.1 GCA_003142515.1 Bacteroidales bacterium | reverse complement strand
CTTGGAACGGAAAGCCCGACCCGGAGGGGAACGCCCAAAATAAATTATGAAGTAGGAAGTACGAATTATTTTCTTTGCGTGCTTTGCGAATACCTTGGCGGGCTTTGCGGTTAAAAAAGGCACAAGGCATGAGGGACCAGGCACGAGAGGAAGGCAATAGGCAACAGGGCAATTGAAAATTGATAATTATTTCGCTACTTCGCCATTTCGTTACTTCGCTATTTCATTACTCACCACTGCACCTGTTTATCAATTAATCAGGAATTCATTACTTTTGTCTTATTAAAATAATTGACCATGCTGGTATTACAGACGATCCGTGAGAACCCGGAAGGGGTGATAAAACTTCTCGCCATCAAGAATTTTGAAGGAAAGGAGATCATAGAGACTATTCTTTCCCTTGATGACAGAAGAAAAGAGACCCAGAAAATGCTGGATGATAATCTGGCCCAATGCAATGCCCTGGCACGGGAGATCGGGAACCTCTTTAAGGCCGGGAAAGCCGCAGAANNAAGGAACTCGAAGAAGTCCTGGTGAAAGTTCCCAATCTTCCTCATCCTTCCATTCCTCCCGGGAAGACTCCGGAAGACAATGAACTCGTTCACCAGGAAGGCATTATTCCGGATCTGCCGGATTCTGCTGTTCCGCATTGGGACCTGGCCTCAAAATATGATCTCATCGATTTTGCGCTCGGCAATAAGATTTCTGGTGCCGGTTTCCCGGTTTACAAAGGTAAAGGAGCCCGCCTGCAGCGCGCCCTGATTAATTTCTTTCTTGACCATGCCATTGATGCGGGTTACAAAGAGATCCAGCCGCCCTATCTCGTGAATGCCGCATCCGGATTTGGAACCGGGCAGCTTCCCGATAAGGACGGGCAGATGTATTATGTTCCCCTCGATGATCTTTATCTGATCCCCACGGCAGAAGTCCCTGTGACCAATATTTACCGTGATGTCATCCTGAAAGAAAGTGATTTCCCCCTGAAGAATGTTGCTTATTCCAGCTGTTTCCGCCGTGAAGCCGGTTCTTATGGAAAAGATGTACGCGGATTGAACCGTTTGCACCAGTTCGACAAGGTTGAGATCGTTCAGATCTCGCATCCTGAAAGGTCATATGAAATCCTGGAAGAGATGGTAACCTATGTTTCCGGTCTTTTACGTGCCCTGGAGTTGCCTTTCCGGATATTAAAACTCTGCGGAGGCGATATGGGTTTTACATCCGCCATGACCTATGACATGGAAGTTTATTCAGCTGCACAAAAACGATGGCTGGAAGTCAGCTCTATTTCGAATTTTGAATCGTACCAGGCCAACCGGATGAAATTGCGTTACAAAGACAAAACCGGCAAGACTCAACTTGCGCATACACTTAATGGAAGCGCACTGGCATTGCCGAGGATCGTGGCAGCGCTGCTTGAGAATAACCAAACCGAAGAGGGAATTAAAATTCCTGAAGCATTAATCCGATACACCGGGTTTGGATTTATTGACTAATGTTTGCAGATTTATCATCTAAATATTAAATCCTTTTCGAAAAATATTTATCACCGGTAAGAGCGTTGAGCAGGTCAGATGTTTTATCAATATTATTGCGTCCCTGACGGGACTTGAAAAAAGATGGCCGGCTTATAATTCTATAGATATTGCGTCCCTGACGGGACTGTCCCGTAGGGATAGGATATTTATAGAAAGCAAATTACAAAACAAGAATAAAGTCCCGTAGGGACGAAATAGAATTTTAATCGGATAATAGAGATGTTAAATACAATGTTTGCAAATCAAGTTGTTACCTGCAGTTATAAAAGAGTCGCAAACCTGCCTGACGGTAGGCAGGGATGCTAAATTTTATGTAATTGTATTTAAATCATTTGAGTCTTGGCGTATTTGCGGTAAAAAGAAAAAATATGACTTTTCAGAGTAGGCTCAATATTATTGTACATTTGAAATTCCTTTTATGATCAACCCCTTAATCCAATTGTTATGAAAAAAATCGTGCTTTTGTTTGCCATCCTCTTCTTCTCAGCCGGGGTTACTTTCGGACAATTCTCGTTTGGCATTAAAGTCGGGTATAATGCGTCGAAACTGCATACCGGCTTTGATTCCATCAAATCTTCTTTCAACTCCGGTTTTCATTTCGGGGCCTTTTTTCGTTTCGGAAAAAAGGTTTATATCCAGCCGGAAATCTATTATACCTTGCAGGGCGGTATCTTTGATAATAGTCTTAATAATGCTGTCGGCAACTGGAAACAAAAAGTCACCGTCGGGACATTGGATATTCCGGTAATGGTCGGATTCAAGATGATCAATCTGAAAGTCATGAACTGGCGGATCATGGCAGGACCTATGGCTTCTTTCGTCGTAAATTCAGCTATCAAGGATCTCAATACCCTGGCCGGGCCTATAAAGAGAGCGGATATCAGCAAGGCCAACTGGTACGTCCAGGCAGGAACCGGAATTGATGTTTTTTTCCTGACTTTGGATGTTCGTTACCAGGTCGGGTTAAACCAGATGATCAAATCGGCCCAGGCCGAAAATCCAAATGGTTCTGCAACCGGAAAGGTATATAACCTCAATGCCACCAACAATATGTGGATAGTGAGCCTTGGATTTAAACTATAACCGGCAAAATGGAGGTTAATGGTAGAAAATACCGGACCGTATGGATGGAGGGATCTACCGTTTTCATGATCGAGCAGAACCGTCTGCCTTTTGAATTCAGGATCCAGGAATTAAAAACGTATTCGGATTGTTGTAATGCCATAACCCATATGACTGTCAGGGGTGCAGGTGCCATCGGTGCGATGGCCGGATTTGCCATGGCCCTGGCATTTACGGAAGCTCCTTCCGGTGATTTTCTCCCATTTGTTACTAAAGCCCGCAAGGAGATCGAAGCGACACGTCCTACTGCGCGGAATTTATTTTATGCCACTGAACGGGTTTTTGATGCAGGACTGATTTCCCGCGAAGCGGCCCTTGAAGAAGCTCACCTGATCGCCGACAAAGATGCCTCCGACTCCCGGATGATAGGAGAGATCGGAAATGTGCTTATTCCATATGGAGCCAGGATCGGGACACATTGCAATGCCGGATGGCTTGCCTTTGTCGATTACGGGACTGCCCTCTCCCCTGTTTATGTTGCGCATGAGCGTGGAAAAGAAGTTTTTGTTTATGTTGACGAAACCCGGCCAAGGAGTCAGGGTGCCAGGCTGACGGCCTGGGAGCTTCACAATGCCGGGATCCCGCACGTGATCATCGCCGACAATGCCGGTGCACATTTGATGTCGCAGGGAAAGATCGACCTGGTGATCACCGGGGCTGACAGGATTGCCGCCAACGGGGATACAGCCAACAAGATCGGAACTTTGGAAAAAGCCATTGTTGCAAAAGAATACAACATCCCTTTTTATATTGCTGCGCCGACATCCACCATCGATGTAAGCTGTAAAAGCGGAAGCGATATTATCATTGAGGAGCGAAGCCCGGACGAGATTCTTTACCAGGAAGGACCGGGAGAAGACGGGAAGAACCATAAGATCCTGGTATGCTCACCTGGGTCAACAGCACTGAATCCGGCCTTTGATGTTACCCCTGGAAAGTTCATCACAGGGATCATAACGGAAAAAGGCCTGATCCGGCCGCATGAAGAAAATATCAGGAACCTTTTAAAATTATAAATAATGGAAAAGAGAACTTTGTGGGGAATATTGCTGGTAGTGGCAATAATCCTATTATCTCTCACCGTTTCTGCACAAGAGAAAAAGCAAGAACCCAGGGGAGAAAAGAAGGCCAAAACAGAAAAGAAAGACAAGGACGAAAAGAAGGACACCACAATGAATTCCGGCTTAGTAGGTGGACTGAAATTCCGGAGTATTGGTCCTGCATTCACCTCGGGGAGGATCGCTGATTTTGCAGTAAACCCAAAAGACCATAATGAATGGTTTGTAGCCGTAGCATCCGGGCATATCTGGAAAACAACGAATAACGGTACCACTTTCGAGCCTGTTTTTGAGAATTACGGCGCTTACTCGATTGGCTGCGTGACCATTGATCCTTCCAATACCAACGTTATATGGACCGGTACAGGAGAACGGAATTCGCAGCGTGCGTTAGGTTACGGGGATGGCGTTTATAAAAGCACGGATGGTGGAAAAACCTGGAAAAACATGGGGTTGAAAGATTCACGCCAGATCGGGGGCATCGTCATCGATCCCCGCAACCCGGATGTGGTTTATGCCGGGGCAGAGGGTTCGGTGTGGGGCCCTGGTGGTGACCGTGGATTGTACAAAACCACCGACGGGGGTAAAACCTGGAAAAAGATGCTGGAGATCAGCGAGAATACGGGTGTAAAAAACGTCCTCATGGATCCCCGGAACCCGGATATATTATATGTTTCTGCAGAGCAACGGCGGCGGCATGTATTCACCAAGATCGGTGGTGGTCCGGAAACGGCTATCTATAAATCGACCAATGCCGGGGAAACCTGGGACAAATTGACCTCCGGACTTCCTTCTGTTGATATGGGTGGAATGGGAATGGCCATTTCTCCTGTTAATCCAGATGTGATTTATGCAATTATCGAAGCTGCTGAAGATGCCAGCGGGGTTTATCGTTCTTCGAACCGTGGCGCTTCCTGGCAGAAAATGAGCGGGCATGTCTCGCAAGGTCAGTATTTTAACCGGATCTTCTGTGATCCAAAGAATGTGGATAAGATCTATTCCATGGAAACCGTTTCACAGGTATCGGAAGATGGCGGAAAGACCTGGAAGCCTATCGGAAACAATAAACGCCATGTGGATGACCATGCCATGTGGATCGAGCCTGAAAATCCCTTGCATTTCCTGATCGGAGGCGATGGCGGTGCTTATGAAACCTTTGATGGAGGAAAAGAATTCATTTTTAAATCCAATCTTCCGGTGACACAGTTTTATAGGGTGCAGGTGGATAATTCCCTTCCTTTTTATTATGTATATGGAGGAACACAGGACAACAATTCAGTGGGTGGACCTTCAAGGTCAATAAGAGGAGAAGGCGTTCTTTCCGATGATTGGTTTGTCACCAACGGAGGTGATGGTTTCTGGTCGCAGATCGATCCTGAAGAACCGGATATTGTTTATGCAGAATCCCAATACGGAGGCATGGTACGGTTTGACCGGAAAAGCGGGGAGATGCTTGATATCCGCCCGGAACCGGGAAAAGGAGAAGACAGTTATAAGTGGAACTGGAACACCCCGTTATTCATCAGCCCACATTCCCATACACGTCTCTACTGTTCGGCAAATAAGGTTTTTCGAAGCGACGACCGGGGCAATACCTGGCAGGTGATCAGTGATGACCTGACGGCGAAGATCGACCGTAATAACTGGCCGGTGATGGGAAAATACT
>PLMO01000066.1:10333-10468 GCA_003142515.1 Bacteroidales bacterium | reverse complement strand
GGCCATGTCAATGCTGCCGGCGCCAACAGCTATGTATCCATGGAAGAAACAGTGCGTATCTTCGTGGAAATGCTTCCATATTACAAGGAAAAGTTAACATCCGTATATTGATGTCTCTTTTAATTTTCAATAAGC
>PLMO01000066.1:0-10319 GCA_003142515.1 Bacteroidales bacterium | reverse complement strand
AACCGTGGTATTGTGTTGACTGAAGATCAGCAGATCGAGGATTTTGTTGCCCGTTACGGCTGGAAGATGAATAAGACAGGTACCGGACTGCGATACCTCATCTTTAAAAAAGGACAAGGTGTAAAAACGGTAAAAGGGAAAGTGGCTATGATCCGATATACGCTGCGTTTGCTAAACGGAAGCCTTTGTTACAGTTCCGATAAAGATGGCCTGAAGGAATTCAAGATCGGTTATGGAGGTGTGGAAAGTGGGTTAGAAGAAGGAATTTTGTTGATGCACGTTGGGGACCGAGCGAAATTTATAGTACCTTCGCACCTCGCTTTTGGATTACTGGGCGATCAGAACAAGATCCCGCAACATGCAACACTCGTATATGATATCGAACTGGTACAAATAAAATAATCTTAACAAAAACAATTAATCCATTATGAAAAACACATTCTTCAAGCTGGTTACTTTGGTGATGATGATTGCAATTACTGCCTCATGTACTTCAAAGTATCCCGGGTTTAAAAAGTCAGATTCCGGATTGTACTATAAAGTGTACAAGGTTGGCAAAGACACGGTGAAACCGAAAGTTCGAGATTGGATCTCCATGGAATACAAGTTAGTGGTTAAATCCAAAGGAAAAGACAGCACCTTTATCGATAGCAGGAAGAGCCAACAGGGCGCGCTGCGGATGCAGTTACCTCCTTCTGATTACAAAGGCGATATTTATGAAGGTATGCGGATGCTGGCTGCCGGAGACAGTGGTGAGTTCATTGTCAACGCTGATTCTCTCTTCAAGAAGACATTCCGCCAGACTATCCGCCCGAAGTACATCGACACCAATTCTGTAGCTAAGTTCTCGATTCATATGATCACGATAGATTCACCGCAGGCATTGCAGAAAAAGGAAAAGGAGACTCTTGATAAATTCATTGCCGATAACAAGATCACCATAGCACCTCAGCCTTCCGGGTTGTATTATATTGAACAAGTAGAAGGAAAAGGGATCAAGATCGATTCCGGCTGCCAGGTCATCTATAATGTAAAGATCTCTATGGTCAGTGGCAAGCAGGTATTTGGCCAGGACAGCATGAAATTCGTTTACGGTAAACGCCCGGATATGACCGGATTCCTGGAAGGGATAAAATTGATGAAAAAAGGTGGAAAAGCCCGCCTGATCCTTCCTTCACAACTTGCTTTCGGGGAACACGGTTACCGCGAGATCCCGCCTTATACCTCGATCATTTATGATGTCCAGGTTGTGGATGTGAAATCAAAAGCCGAATATGGTAAAGTGGAAGCAGCTGAGAAAAAGAAACAGGAAGATAAAAAGGCAAACGCAAAAAAGTCAGAATCCAGCCTGTTAAAGAAATATCTGAAGGACAATAAAATCACTGCAAAGCCCACAGCCAGTGGCCTCTATTATATTGAGAAAGTAAAAGGAACAGGCCCCCAGATCCACGCCGGCAGCAAAGTAAGCGTTCAATATACAGGTACTTTACTCAACGGGAAGAAATTTGATTCTTCCCGCGACCGTGGTGGAAAACCTTTCGATCTTGAAGTAGGAAAAGGCAACGTGATCAAAGGTTGGGATGAAGGCCTTCTCCATATGAGTAAAGGCGGGAAAGCAATCCTGATCGTCCCTTCATCGATCGCTTATGGCGAACAGGAAATGGGCAGCATACCTGCCTATTCAACGTTGGTATTTGACATTGAAGTAGTGGATGTAAAATAATCCGCAGGGTTCTTATTTCGACTCCAGGAGCTTTTCCAGCGCAAAGAGTTCGTCTCTGAGCCTGGCAGCCTCCAGAAAATCCAACTCCTTTACGGCAGATTCCATGGATTTCCGGGTTCTGGCAACAATCTTCTGGAGTTTTTCTTTTGTCATATACCGGATCACAGGATCAGCAGCAACATCGATTGTCTCTTTTTCAAAATAAGCTGCAGGAGACTGTCCTTTTATACCCGCTATGGCTGTCTGCCCGAGGATATCGCTCATGGATTTCACGATCTGGGCAGGTATGATATTATTGGCAAGATTATAATTCATCTGTTTCTCCCGACGGCGGTTGGTCTCATTGATCATCCGTTGCATGGAATCAGTCATCTTATCTGCATACATGATCACCTTGCTGTTGATATTCCTGGCGGCTCTTCCTGCTGTCTGGGTAAGCGACCGCTCCGACCGCAGAAACCCTTCCTTGTCTGCATCCAGGATGGCAACCAGCGACACCTCAGGCAGGTCTAATCCTTCCCTGAGCAGGTTCACGCCTACAAGTACATCAAATACACCCATACGCAGGTCGCGCAGGATCTCGACACGCTCCAGGGTATCCACATCAGAATGGATATACCTGCAGTTCACATCCACGCGTGTAAAATATTTTGCCAGTTCCTCCGCCATCCGCTTGGTCAGCGTGGTCACAAGGGTACGTTCTTTCTTTTTTATACGCTGGTCGATCTCTTCCAGCAGGTCATCGATCTGGTTTTGGCTGGGTCTGACCTCAACAACCGGATCGAGCAACCCGGTTGGCCGGATAATCTGTTCAACGATCACGCCCTGGCATTTCTGCAGCTCGTAATCGGCCGGTGTCGCACTCACAAAAAGTGCCTGGTTCACCATCACTTCGAATTCATCGAATTTAAGCGGTCGATTATCCATGGCCGAGGGAAGGCGGAATCCATATTCCACGAGGTTCTGCTTGCGTGAGCGGTCACCTCCGAACATAGCCCTGATCTGGGGAATCGTAACATGGCTTTCATCAATCATCATCAGGTAGTCATCAGGAAAATAATCGAGCAGGCAGAAGGGCCTGGAACCGGAAGGACGACCATCAAAATACCTTGAATAATTCTCAATTCCCGAACAATACCCCAGTTCACGCATCATCTCGATGTCATAACTGACGCGCTCTTCCAAACGTTTGGCTTCAAATTCTTTCCCGATCTCGCGGAAATAGGTAACCTGTTTCATCAGGTCATCCTGTATCTCGTAAATCGCTTGTTTCATCTTGTCCTGGGAAGTCACAAAAATATTGGCAGGATAAATGGACAGGTTTTCCACAGACTCCATCCTTGTACCGTTTATGGGGTCTATCGATTCAATGGATTCGATCTCATCTCCAAAAAAGATGATCCGGAAAGCATAATCAAGATAGGCTGGAAAAATATCAACCGTATCGCCTTTCACCCGGAATCTTCCCCGCGTAAAATCACTTTCTGTGCGTGAATAAAGGCTGTTCACAAGGCCATGAAGGAATTTATTCCTGCTGATCTTTTCCTTTACCTTGAACCGTATGATATTTTGTGCGAAATCATCCGGGTTACCGATACCATAGATACAGGAGACCGAAGATACAACGATCACATCCCGTCGTCCTGAAAGCAAGGCAGAAGAGGCGCTGAGCCGCAGTTTCTCGATCTCCTCGTTGATCGAAAGATCTTTTTCTATATAGGTGTTCGTCACCGGGATATAGGCTTCCGGCTGGTAATAATCATAATACGATACAAAGAATTCCACGGCATTATCAGGAAAAAACTGCTTGAATTCCCCATATAGCTGCGCTGCCAACGTTTTGTTGTGACTCAGCACCAGGGCAGGACGTTTGACCTGCTGAAGAACATTGGCGATGGTAAAGGTCTTACCCGACCCGGTGACACCCAGCAATACCTGCGCTGGATCACCACGTTCAACACCTTCCACAAGCTGCCGGATCGCTTCAGGCTGGTCGCCTGTCGGCTTAAATTCCGATGTCAGGTTAAACTCCATATGTCGCTATTCGCTATAATAATGTCACCCCTATGGGGTTCAATGGTATTTTTTATTTTTTTCATTATTCTTTATTCGCTAGAATAATGTCACCCCTGCGGGGTTCATATGTATTGTTTTATTTTTTATTTCGCTATCTCGCTACTTCGCTACTTCGCTATTTTCAAAAAGACCTGTACAGGATAATGATCTGAAAGGTTGATGCTGTTTTTACTGTAATTGCTTGCAGTAAATGCATCATCATAAAGAATGTAATCGATCCGGAAAGACGGAAAGTTACCGGCATAGGTACTGCCCAGAAAACCCGTCCCAGCCTTACAGAAGGAATCATGAAAGCCTGAAGTCATCTCGTGATAGGTATAGGAGGCTGGCGTATCGTTGAAGTCCCCGCAAATGATGACCGGGTAAGGTGAGTGGTCAATATTTTTTTTCAGCAACTCCACCTGATTTGCACGGATTACGAATGCTTTTCTCAATTTTGAAAAGATTTTAATAACTCCATCACTGAGATCAAAATTGTCATCCTGATCCTTTGCCTGGTCCGTCAGCTGTGCATAAAATGAATAATCATCCTTCCCGAACCGGATGGATTTAAGATGGATGTTATATACACGAATGGTGTCCCTGCCCATGACCAGGTCGGTATAGATCGCAAATATATTGCTGTTGTTTGTCCTCAGGTGTCCCATGCTTGTTATGGGATAACGGGAAAANNTGGATTCCCCCGGTGAATTTCTGTAACACCTTCAGGCTGTCCTCGCTTCTCAGGAAAAACTCCTGAATGCAAAGGATGTCGGGATTCTGCTGAACAAGAAAATCAGTCACTTTCGACAGCATTCTTCCTTTTACTTTTACTTTTCCTTTTGATTTAGGGATCTCATAAAGGCTATGGACGTTGTAGGACACGATTTTTATGCTACCAGCCGGGACATTTTGGGATGACGGTTTCCGGAACTGAATGATGGAAAGGAGAAGGTTGAATCCCAGTAATATAGCGATGATGGAAATCCAGATGAACCGTTTCCAGAATAAGAGCCAGACCAACACGAAAAATAAGTTGAGCAGCAACAGGTATGGATAGGCAAGGCCGAAGAAGGCGAAGAACCAGTAACGGGCAGGATTGATATAGGATGCGGCATAGGCAAAAAGAAGCGCCATCACTGCAAGGAGGTTCAGTATCTGCATCAGTCTCCGCAGAAATTTGTGGCCTTTCCCTTTTTTCTTTGTTGTCATGATCAACTGTTTTTGCCGGAGGACCGGAAAAGAAAATCTTTTTCTTCTTTTGTCAGGCTATCATAGCCTCCCCTGGAAATCTTTTCAAGAATAGTGTCGATCCTTTTCTGACGTGAATTCTTTTCAACATTATAATCTTCATCTGTTTTCGGCCGTGCGGAATTGGGGTGAGGAGAGGAAACCCTTGGCCCGGGACTGAAAAGTCTGCCAATATTTTTCAGGAGAGAGGTAAATATCCCAGTCGAGTATGCATACCTCGTTTTCCGCAGATACAAAGAGAAAAAGTATCCAAAGAAAGCACCTCCGATATGTGCAATATGGCCCCCGGCATTTCCCGTGGGAATGGCAAAAAAATCAAATACGAACAGGATAATCGCAAGATAAAGTATCCTTATCCTGCCAATGAAAATCAGTTGGATTGAATAGTTGGGAACAAAAAATGAGATCGCCGTCACAATCGCCATTACCGATGCTGAAGCCCCGAACGCTACACTAATGTCAATCGTATCTTGAAATTTTGGAAAAAAATTAAAAGCAAGGATGTACAGCAATCCCCCTGCCAGCCCTCCGGCAAAGTAGGTGAAAAGCAACTGCCGTGAGGTAAGGTATTCCATGAATATCCTGCCGAACCAAAACAACCAGAGCATATTGAAGATGATATGCCAGAAATCGATATGGAGGAACATGTAGGTAACCAGCGTCCATGGCCGGGATGCAAGATACACCGGGTTGGCCGGCAAGGCGAAATAATGAAGGATCCAATTATCGGCAAGCGTTACATCCGGGTGGTTGTAAAGGAAAAAGATGACGTACACAGCTTTAGTCAGGATCCAAACCCCCAGATTTACCAGGATCAGGATGGCAAGCACAGAGCCACCCCTGAAGAAGTGCTTGATTTCGTCTGACAGATTGCGTGAATAGTTCATCCTATAATAACCCGGTTATCTGGAAAACGGTCTTTTCTTCCAATATAGTATTAACAGCAACCCAAAGAGCATTCCCCCGAGGTGCGCAAAATGAGCAACATTGTCGGTAGGGTTGTTCCGGAGACCTGAAAAAAGTTCGAGCGCGCCGAAGCCAATAACGACCCACTTTGCTTTGATCGGGAATAAAAAATATAAGTAGACCAGCATATTAGGAAACGTCATACCAAAAGCGAGCAGGATTCCGTAGATCGCACCGGATGCGCCAACGGTGGGAGCTGCCAGGTAAAGGTCTTTCAATTGCTGGATATAGACGAAAGACTCGTTCATCAGTCTCTGATCATTCGCGTGCAGTTGCCATACATTGATGAAGTTCATTAAAGATTCGGAATATTGAGGAAAATGGGCACTTACAAACCCGGTGAATGCAGCCGGAGAAGGGTTGTGTATATATAGGTCAGCAGCAGCCTGTATGGATGAATAATCCAGCCAATGTACAAAGGTTTGAGTGATCGCAGCCCCGATTCCGCAGAAGACATAAAATATCAGGAAACGTTTTGATCCCCAGTAATTTTCCAGCAGGTATCCGAACATCCATAAGGCAAACAAATTAAAAAAGATATGGCCGAAATTTGCATGGATGAACATGTAGGTTACGAACTGGTATGACTGAAAATGCGGGGATTTGATGTAATAAAGTCCGAACATTTTTTCCAGGTCGATTCCGTATTTACTTAAAGAAATCGTTGCCAGGAAAAACAAGCCGTTGATGATCAGAAGGTTTTTAACAACAGGTGGAAGAAGGGTAAAACCCGTGGGGCTGTATTGCTGATCGCTCATGTATTCACTCCTTATTTAAATTTTTTATTCAGATCCTCGAAACTGATGAAGATCATGGTCAGATTGCCATCTGGCGTCAGATCCGGGATCTTACAGGCAAAAAGTTGTTCAATAATACCTTCCATCTCTTCCGTTTGCAGTTTCGGTTTCCGGAAGATGGCCATGCTTTTTGCCAGTGACCTGGCGATCCTGACTTGTAGTTTGGTCTTCCCGTCATCCGTACCGGATTTCAATCCTTCAAGAATGCTTTCAAAAAGGTCGGTAATATTTTCTTCCACACAATCGGACGGTATGGCTTCCACAAGAATAGTGTTCTTTCCGAATTCCCGGATCCCAAAACCTGCTTTCCCGAAAACATCGATCATCTCCATGGTCATCTCAAAATCTTCCGGTGAAAGAAGGATTGTCTGAGGGTGAAGCAGATGTTGCATGGAAGGCTGGTTGTTTTCGAACGAAGAAAGCAGCCGTTCATAGATGATCCGTTCCCGTGCTTTCTGCGGATCGAGGATGACTATGCCATTTTGGGTAGCGCTGATGATGTAACGGTCTTGTGCCTGGAAAGGGCGGATTTGCTTTCTCAATGAAGCATCCTTATCCCAGTCGGCAAGGATATGCTGTGTGCCTTGTCCTTCCTGTGGTAACGCTTCCGGTTTGAAATGAACATCCTTTAATGGATCATACAGGGGTTTCCATTGTTCTTCGGATCCTTTTCCCCTCGGTGGCAGCGGAATCTCATACTGGGGTTTTACTCTTTTTTCAAACGGGTTGTAATCAGGATCGACGTTGATGGTAGGCTGTTTGACCTCTGCATCTTTGGGCAGCGGAGGAATATCCATGCTGGGTTCCGTTTCGAAATCGAGGGAAGGAGTAAGGTTGAATTTCCCGATGGATTGACGGATTGAAGAAAGAAGGATTGCATAGATGCTTTTTATATCCTGGAAGTTGACCTCGGTCTTGGTTGGATGAATGTTCACATCGAGGGTCTTGGGATCGACTGTAAGGTAGATGAAATAAGTCGGAAACGAATCTTTCGGGATCAGCTGCTGAAAGGCATTTTCAATGGCATGATGCAGGTAAGGATTCTTGATAAAGCGCCCGTTTGTGAAGAAATACTGTTCCCCTCTTGTCTTCTTTGCAAATTCAGGTTTCCCGATGAATCCATGGATGTTAACGATCCCGGATTCCTGGTTGACGGGGATCAATCGCTGGTTGTAAGCATTACCGAGCAATGCGACCAGCCTTTGTTTCAGGTTTGATGCGGGTACCTGGTGCAGGATCCGGTCCTGGTTATATACGGTAAATGCGATTTCAGGGTTCACGAGGGCGACATGGAGAAACTCTTCTATAATGTATTTCAGTTCAAGGGAATTGGATTTGAGAAAATTCCTGCGGGCCGGAACATTGAAAAACAGGTTCTTAACGGAAATGCTGGTTCCTTCGGGTGTACTTACGGGGGTCTGGCTTTTGAATTCCGATCCTTCGATGATGATACTGGTGCCAACCTCATCATCGATCCTCTTTGATTTTAATTCGACCTGGGCGATGGATGCAATGGATGCGAGAGCTTCTCCCCTGAATCCCAGGGTATGGATTGACATGAGGTCGTTTGCTGTCTGGATCTTCGAGGTGGCATGACGTTCAAAACACATTCGGGCATCCCGTTCCGACAGTCCACAACCATTATCGATCACCTGGATCAGGGTTTTTCCGGCATCTTTGATGATCAGTTTGATGTGAGTGGCTCCGGCATCGACAGCATTTTCGAGCAATTCCTTCACAGCTGAAGCAGGCCGTTGAACCACTTCACCGGCCGCAATCTGGTTTGCAACAGCATCCGGTAACAAATGTATCAGGTCAGACACAATACAAATTATGAATTACGAATTAAGAATTATGAATTATTTATGATTCACCTAATTGTTTTCAGGAGAAAGCGCCACAAAAATACCACTTTTTTTATCAGGGAGGAGTACTGACGATGAGGAGAATCACATTCCTTTGCAAGCATAAGATCATATCTACAGAGTTCCTGCAAAACGCCGCAACAGATAATAATTTTAAAAAAGAGGTACTAAATTGTTCCTCGGAATTCCATCCCTTTACCTGACTAAGCGGGCTTTGTTTGATTAAAGCCTCGTCTTGTCCAAAACGGGGAAACGCATTTCAGTAAGGTAAAATGTACCATAAAATACTGCGCTGTAAAACAAAGTTCCGATCATATCATTCATAAGGAATGAAAATCCGTGTGAATAATCCCGGAAAAATGCAAGCCCGGCAATATAGCATTCCAGTAAGCCGGCGAATGTTTGTGGGTATAACGGGCTCGCTAGCCAGGCGGAGAAGTTCGTGATCAGGAAGAAGATCACGGAAGATCCCAATGAAGCGAAAAGAACCGTTCCTACATTCACTCTCTTACGGATAGCCATACCGATCAGTACCGTGATTCCAAAACCCAAGTATACGGCAGGAATATTTGCATGCAGACCAATAATGAGATCGCTCACAAACATTGCGGCGATTGGAATAGCAAAAGCATATTGCTTTTTATCAATATAGGTTCCTGCAAACAATGCCATCGCCGCAATCGGGGTTAAGTTCGGCCAATGGGGCAACAAACGCAGCACCGCTGCAACAAGAATTACTGAAAGAGCAACAAAAAACCTCGGTGTGAAGGTCTTATATTTCATTATATATTTTGATTTAAGTTCTACAAAAATAATAAATGATTTTAATTTTACCACAATTATTTAGAAAATGTTTTTATTTGCTGTTTAAAAACTTCTGAATTTATCCCGATGAAAAAAAAAATCAGCCTTGTATTATTTCTATTTGCCTTATATTCAGGATCTAATGCTCAGATGAAAATGAAAGCCGATCTTATCCTGATCAACGGGAAAATCTGTACGGTTGACCAGAAATTCAATTATGCGGAAGCTTTTGCTGTGAAAAACGGGTTGTTCATTGCCATTGGCTCGACTGAACAGATCCTGAAGCATTATGATTCGGATTCGATCGTGGATGCCAAAAGGAACCCTGTTTATCCCGGATTTATTGATGCCCACAGCCATTTTTTCGGTTATGCGCTCAGCCTCAGGGAACTGGACCTGACCGGTATTCGTTCGTTTCGTGAGATCATCGACCTTCTCATAAAACAAAAAAAAACCTATCAGGGAGAATGGATTGTTGGCAGGGGATGGGATCAGAATCTTTGGGAGAATAAAGAATTCCCTGACCGCACAGAGCTGGATATTTTATTTCCTGACCGCCCGGTCGTACTGATTCGTATCGATGGCCACGCTATTCTGGCCAATGGGGAAGCATTGAAACGGGCCGGGATCCATGAACAGAATGATTATAAGCCAGGGGAAGTTGAAGTAAAGAATGGCCGGATGACAGGTATTCTGAGTGAAAATGCAGCCGACCGGGTGAAAAACAATATCCCTTTGCCTTCCCGCAACGAACAGGTGATGCTGCTGAAATGGGCCCAGGCGAACTGCTTTGCCGCCGGGCTGACCGGGATAACCGATGCCGGACTTGATTTTCCTGTCGTAAACCTCCTGGATTCA
>PLMO01000121.1 GCA_003142515.1 Bacteroidales bacterium | reverse complement strand
TTTAATGACGCCGCTTCGTGGAAGTTCGACAAGGAATACGATGCATTAAAATTAATGAACACCGATTGGCAGGTTCCTAACATCTATTCGGTTTCGTCAGATGCATCGAAACTATCCGTCAATGCTTTGCCTACTCTTGTCGATAGCATCAATGTTATTCCCGTTGGGTTGAAAACTGAGAAGGATGGCTGGATCTCCTTTCATGCCCGCGAAATAAAAAACTTTCCTGCGAACCTTTATATTTATTTTTCCGATTCCAGGTCCGGGATGTGTCAGAACCTTTTGTTAAACAAAGATGTCCGGATCAATTTAAAAACTGGTCTTTATGAAGACAGGTTTTCGCTGATATTCAGCCTTAAAGATTTTCAATATAAGCCTGGTGCGAATGAAAATTTTTATGCATACAGTTTTGAAGGAACACTTTATGTTTATATGAAACTTGAACCCGGGGAAAAAGGTACTTTGTCGCTTTATAATATACTTGGACAGCCAGTTTATCATTCGGACCTTTTCATCAATGGTTTTCAGCAAATAAAAACGGATTTGAAACCGGGAATTTACGTCATCTCGCTTTCTTCACCCAAAGGAATATATTTGAAAAAAGTATTTATCAGTAATTTATGATGATGACGAGGATGAACTCACATAGAAATAAGTATCTCATTTTTCCGCTCTGTGGAATCCTTGTATTCCTGATGAGTCAGTTGCCATCGTTTGGTCAGCCTCATCCTCCGCGACCCATGCAGGTTTCTCACTNNCCTATCAAGATATCAATTTTGGCGCTTTTATTCAGGAAGGGACTTACGGAACCGTGATTGTTTATCCGAATGGATCTCGTTCAGCAACCGGTAGCATACTTCTGGTCAACATGGGTTACACTGTCATTCCGGCAATTTTTGAAATCGAAGTTCTTCCCGGGACAGTCATATCGTTAGCTTTTGGGCCTGATGCGACCCTGACCGGTAGTAACGGAGGGACCCTTTCAATGCATATCGGGGGGTCGGATCCCCGATCACCATTTGTGACAACAGCAAATCCACCAAGCCGCAATCAGGTTCGCATTGGTGGAACACTGACCATAGGAACAACGGGCGCCAATCCTCCGGGGGCCTATAGCGGGAGTTTTTCAGTGACGTTTAACCAGGAATAGATAGATGGAATAGAAACAACTAACAAGAAAAACGCACTTGACTGGTAATCTTTTCTATCTCTTTAACCTGGTTTTTTGGCAGAAATTAATTTTTCCGTTGGGTTGCGGGGCTGTTTGTTTGTTTTGTTTTCTGCTGCTTGCAGTTCCTGCTCAGGCCCAGAATGAAAACGATTATGAAGAAATCTCCATACTCATGAATATTCAGCAATTGGGGACTATTGAAATTCCTGCAATAATTCGCAACCAGGAAATCTTTTTACCGGTAACAGATATGTTCGAGGTCCTTAAAATAAAAAATACTCCTTCCAGGAGGTTTGATACTATTTCGGGTTTTTTTATCAATCCAATAGCTTCTTACCTTATCGACTATCAGAATCACAGGATCACATATCTTGGTAAAGTTTATGAATTAAAACCCAATGACCTGGTTCGTACTGAAACGGATCTTTACCTGAGGATAAATTATTTCGGCGACATTTTTGGGTTGGAATGTAAATTCAACTTTCGCAGTCTCACCGTAAATCTTACTACGCAACTGGAACTCCCGGTGATCAAAGAATTCAGATTGGAGCAGATCCGGAACAACATGAACAGACTGAAAGGCAAGGTGAAAGCAGATACCATTATCAAACGGGGATATCCGGTTTTTCATTTTGGAATGACCGACTGGTCTGTTATTGGAACGCAGCAAATCAAAGGTCCGGCCGATACCAGGGTTAACCTCGGCCTCGGAGGGATCATCGCCGGAGGTGAAGCCAATGTGTTCCTGAATTACAGCACCAGCGAACCATTTACCGAGCGTCAGCAACAATACCTGTGGCGGTTTGCCAACAATGATTATCATTTCCTCAAACAAGCCATCGCAGGAAAGATAAATTCACAGGCAACTTCTTCGATCTATGCACCTGTTGTTGGTGTACAGGTTACCAACACTCCAACAACATACCGGCTTTCATTCGGTACTTATACATTGGCAGATCATACCAAACCCGGATGGACGGTCGAATTGTATGTGAACAATGTACTTGTAAATTTTACAAAGGCCGATGCTTCCGGTTTTTTTCAGTTTGAGGTCCCGATGATTTACGGGAATACTGAAGTCAAGCTGAGATTTTATGGCCCTTACGGAGAAGAAATGGCCAGCGTAAAAAGCATCAGCATACCTTTTAATTTCCTGCCCGCAAAAGAGGTAGAATATACTGTCAGCGGAGGGGTCGTTGAAGATGCTGCAGGCAGCCGGTTTGCAAAGGCTAACCTTCCCTATGGACTGAGCCGGAGGCTGACGATCGGTGGTGGTATCGAATATCTTTCTTCTGTCACATCCGGTAATACCATGCCGTTTCTCAACTTTTCACTGAGACTTGCCTCAAGCCTGCTTATCACAGGCGAATACACCTATGGCGTTAGATGGAAAGGTATCATGAGCTACCGGCTTCGTTCCAATTTTCAGATAGACCTGAATTATATTAAATATGTTCCCGGACAAACTGCCATTAATTTCAACTACCTCGAAGAACGCAAGGCAATCCTCTCCTATCCGGTACGCGGCAGGAATTTCTCTTCTTATATGCGATTAACCTTCGACCAGATCATTCTCCCAATCTCACAATATACTACTGCGGAGTTTCTTCTTTCCGGTGGGTTTTTCGGTATAAGTACGAATTTTACCACGTATGCATTATTCTCAGGGCCTGCCAAACCAACTGTTTACAGCAATCTCTCTCTCGGATACAGGCTTCCGAAAGGATTTACAGTGACCCCACAGGTACAATATGATTACAACCTTAACCGGTTCATCTCCGTTAAATGCGAACTGGAAAAACGGATCTTCAGAAATGGTTCCGTAAATGCATCCTTTGAACGGAATTTTTCGAGCAACATCAGCAACACTCAATTTGGCATCCGTTATGATTTTTCTTTTGCACAGACCGGATTCCTCTTACGTCAGAATAACAATGTAACAACCCTTGTGGAATCAGCACGGGGTGGATTGGTCCTCGATTCCAAAACAAATTATTTTTCAGCCAATAAAAACAGTAATGTCGGCCGTGGGGGAATTGTCATAGTTCCTTACCTGGATTACAACTGCGACGGCCATCGCGATAAGGATGAACCAAAGGTCTATGGGTTGGATATTCGTATGACCGGTGGACGAATTGAACAAAATAAAAAGGACAGTGCGGTCAGGGTTTTCAACCTTGAACCCTATGTCAATTATATCGTGGAAATAAATCGTAATAGCTTCGACAACATTGCATGGAAAATTCATAATCCGGTTATGGTCGTCAGTATTGACCCGAACCAATTAAAATTAATTGAAGTGCCCATTGCCGTTGTTGGAGAAGTGGCAGGAATGGTTTATTTAAAAGAGAACCTCATACAAAAAGGACAAGGACGGGTGATTCTGCGGTTTTATACAAGGAATTCTGTCCTTATGGGAAAAACAGTAACAGAACCGGATGGCTACTTTAATTACCTTGGTCTTCCACCGGGAAACTATTTTGCAACTATGTNNCCCCTTTACTATTAAAAAATCAAAGGATGGAGATGTGGTCGACGGACTTGAATTTATCATCCAACCCATGATTGAAGATACAACACCAAAGGTTCAACAAAAAACAGGCGAAGGGGAAAAACCGCCACAAATACAACTACCGAAAAAATGAAAACCAAAACCACATCTACCGGATCAGTGCAGGAAATTGATCCCGGGATTAATGCTCCACATGAACTTTTTGGCTTCATGGTAGAAAGCATGATCGACGGAGCTGTCATTCT
>PLMO01000044.1 GCA_003142515.1 Bacteroidales bacterium | reverse complement strand
TCTTGCCTTTGTTTCCTGTTGTAATGATTTCTCCCATAAGAATTATCTGTATTTGTAGAATTACCCATCAAAGTTATGAAAAACAGTTGAGAATCCAGTGGTATTTGATGAAACATGATGCTGGATGCTGGATGCTGGATGCTTGATGCTTGATAGTGGAACGTATTATTTTAACTTCGATGTTTTTTTTTGACTGCAGAAATGAATCGGTTTATTTTCCTTCCTAATTCCTCTAGCCTACTTAAATACTGTTCATATTTTTCTCTATCTGTAAAGGATTTTGTAAGATACAGCGTCTTCAAATGGTCAATTGTTTCATCGTTTGAAGCCAAAGCTATGACAAGAAACCTGATAAATTCATGCTTATACTGCCTTCGTCCAAATCCTTCAACAATATTGGCCTTTACAGATTTTATTGATCTTCGGATTTGACTACCAGTTTCAAACATTTCAAATTTTGGAATATCGTTGATAGTTAGCTGATGGATTTGCAAAACCATTTCGTTTGCAATCTTCCAAATTTCAAGATCTTCATAATTCATAGTGTTTATTCACTTAATCGCCCAAAACTAAAAAGGTAATACGATAAAGTTTATAAAATTCGTAAAGTTCATAAAGTTCATAAAGTTTGTAAAGTTTGTAAAGTTCGAAAGAACACCCGAATTCCCCTAATCTCTATACCCACACATCCAGCATCCAGCATCCAGCATACAGCATCCAGCATCCAGCATCCAGCATCCAGCACCCAGCATCCAGCACCCAGCATCCAGCATCAAGCATCCAGCATCCAGCATCCAGCATCCAGAAAACATTTTATCAACTTTTGTGGTAATGTCGATCCTGAACCTTAAATTTGCAGGTATCTTCAAAGACAAGGCAATGGCAAGGAAAGCGAAAAAAAGATTCAGGATTTACGAGGGAAACATTTTACTGGTCACCTTTCTCAGATTGCTGGTTGTATTGATCATCTTTTTTCTCTCCAGGATCTGCTTCTATCTCTTCAATCTGCACTATTTTTCCAATCTCGGCTTCGGCGAGGTAATGAGGATCTTTTTTATTGGTCTGCGTTTCGATATTTCTGCGATCCTCATTATAAATTTACCTGTTATTTTTTTTAACAGCATCCCCTTTAAGTTCAGATACCATAAGGGTTACCAGGCTTCTGTCAGTACCTTCTTTTACCTTGTGAATATTGTGGGACTAATGTTGAATTTCATCGATCTGATTTACTTCCGCTTTACACTAAAACGGTTGACAGCCGATATTTTCTCCTACCTTTCTGTGGGAGGGGATTTTGATAAGCTGATTCCCCAGTTCATCCATGATTTCTGGTATGTTCCCATTTTGTGGGGGTTGCTTTCCCTGCTACTGGTCTTTTTCGCCTCCCGGTTTTCCGTGGTTGCCTCCCGCGGTAAATCCAAAGGAAAGTCGCTTCAATACTTATTGGTCAATTCTTTCTTCTTCCTGATAGTTGCATGTATCACCGTTTTAGGGATACGAGGAGGTACACAGCTTCGCCCCATAGGCATCATCACGGCAGGAAATTATACTACGGCCAAGAATATTCCCCTGCTCTTAAACACGCCATTCTCCATTGCCCGTACGGTTGGGCATGAATCTCTGCAAACCCTGATGTACTATCCGAAGGATGATCAGTTGGATAAAATATTCACTCCTGTGCATAAACCGCATGCTGATCATTTCAGGAAACTGAATGTGATGATCATAATCATGGAAAGCTTTTCAAGAGAACATATCGGTTCACTGAACCGGGACCTGGAAAACGGCGAATACAGGGGATTTACGCCATTTCTCGATTCACTTGCCCGGCACAGTCTTCTGCTGAATGGGTTTGCCAACGGGAAGAACTCGATCCAGGGGATCCCGTCAGTTCTTTCCGGAATTCCTTCGCTGATGAACGAATCCTTCATCCAATCCAATTATTCCACGGATAAAATCAACAGCTTAGCAAACCTTCTCAAGCAGAAAGGATATGCCTCAGCATTTTTTCACGGTGGCACAAATGGTACCATGGGATTTGATTCCTATACCAAAATGACCGGGTTTGATCATTATTATGGAAGGACTGAATATCATAATGAAGCTGATTATGATGGAAAATGGGGGATCCGGGATGAGGAGTTCTTTCAATACACAAAAAGGACGATGGATCATCTTCCACAGCCATTCATGGTTGCTTTCTTTTCGCTTTCTTCCCATCATCCTTATCATGTGCCAAAAAAATATGCCCATAAATTTCGGAAAGGGAAACTACCGATACAGGAAAGCATCATGTATGCAGATTATTCGCTAAGCAAGTTCTTTGAATCTGCAAAAAAAATGCCCTGGTACAAGAATACCCTTTTTGTGATCACTGCCGATCATACTTCAGAAGGTTACTATCCCTATTACCAGACGGATGCCGGCCAATATGCCATCCCGATCCTCTTCTTCAGGCCGGATGAACAACTGGATGGAAAAAGCGGGGAGATCGCCTCGCAAACCGATATCATGCCTTCGGTACTCGATTACCTGAACTTTGACAGGGATTACATCGCCTTTGGCAACAGTGTTTTTGATACCATGCCACCGCATTTTTCGGTTCATTACATTTCCGGAATCTATGGTATGATAAAAGACGGATACCTGCTCGAATTCAACGGGGTAAAATCGACAACCCTTTTCAACCTCCGGAATGACAGTCTGCAAAAGAACAACCTGGTCGGGAAAAATCTGCCGGTCATGAAAAGCCTGGAAGATTTTCTAAAGGCTTATCTTCAACAATATAACAACAGGTTGATCGAGAACCGACTGACCACAGAATGATCTCTTATGGAAGAACAACATCGGAAAAGAGTTATCCTATTTATCATCAATCCCATCTCCGGCATCGGAAAACAGAAGAATATTGAGGAGTTGATCAAGGACAATACGGATGCCTCTTCCTATGATTACCAGGTAAAATTTACAAAAGGGCCGGGCCATGGTACCGAGCTTGCCAAAGAAGCCGTAGCATCAGGGGTAGATGTGGTGGTTGCAATCGGCGGCGATGGCACAGTGAATGAGATCGGGCAGGCTTTGGTAGGCTCCGACACAGCATTGGGGATTATCCCAACAGGTTCGGGAAATGGTCTGGCACGGCACCTAAAGATTCCGTTCCGTTTCGATAAAGCCATCGGTGTTATTAACCGCTGTAAAACCCGGAAGATTGATACTGCAACAATTAACGACCAGGTTTTTTTAAGTATTGCCGGTGTCGGATATGATGCCTTTGTGGCGAAAAAATTCGCAGACGCATCCAAAAGGGGCTTCTTCACTTATTTCAGGATCGTTTCCAATGAATATTCTCAATACCGTCCGAAAAAATACATTCTCGAAGTCGATGGAAAAATCATCAAGCGCAAAGCATTAACCATCACATTTGCCAATTCAAACCAGTTTGGAAACAACACTTCCATTGATCCTAATGCGAAGCTCGACGATGGTCTGATCGATGTGTGCATCGTTCGCAGGATCCCATTATTGCTGGTTCCGTTTTATGTCCCTATGCTCTTTTTCAAAACATTCCATAAAACGCATTACATCGAGATCATCCGGGCGAAGAAGGCAGTCGTCACGCGGAAAAAAGGAAAAACCATTCACCTCGACGGCGATCCTTCACGGACTGGAAAAGTGCTGGAAATGAAAGTAAATCCATTGTCATTGAATATAATCATTCCTTAATTTAAAACATGCAATAAATCTTCATTTTTCCATATCTAACAACACCCGATTTTTATGGTATTTAATCTCAGAAACAGGAATTTTTTGAAGGAACTGGATTTCACTTCCCAGGAGATAAAATTTTTACTCGACTTAGCCAGCGACCTGAAAAAGGCTAAATACGCCGGAACTGAACAACAGCGGCTGAAAGGGAAGAACATTGCCCTGATCTTCGAAAAAGCTTCTACACGTACCCGTTGTGCCTTCGAAGTGGCAGCACTCGACCAGGGTGCCCGTGTTACCTACCTCGGCCCGGAAGGATCCCACATAGGGAAAAAAGAAACCATGAAGGACACAGCACGCGTGCTTGGACGCATGTATGACGGCATCGAATACCGTGGCTTCGGACAGTCGATCGTGGAGGAACTGGGACAGTATGCCGGCGTTCCGGTATGGAACGGTCTGACAAACGAGTTTCACCCGACACAGATCCTGGCAGATTTCCTGACAATGATGGAACATTCTGATAAACCTCTGAACAAGATCGCTTTTTGCTATTGCGGTGATGCCCGCTTTAACATGGGGAATTCATTGATGGTGGGCGCTGCCAAAATGGGAATGGATTTCCGTGCTGCCGCCCCGGCAAAATATTGGCCTTCGAAGGAGCTGATCGACCAGTGCAAAGAGATAGCCAAAGAAACCCGTGCAAAGATCCTGGTGACTGAAGATGTAAATATTGCCGTAAAAGGTGTCGATTTTCTTTATACTGATGTCTGGGTTTCAATGGGTGAAGTGCCCAGCCTTTGGGAAGAACGCATCCGTGAGATGCTCCCTTACCAGGTAAACAAAGCCCTGATGGAAAAGACCGGCAACCCGAAGGTGAAATTCCTGCACTGCCTGCCTGCATTCCACAACACCGATACAGAAGTCGGGAAGGATATTTTTACCCGTTACGGGATCAATGGGATGGAAGTGACCGAGGAAGTTTTTGAATCACCCGCCTCCATCGTTTTCGACGAAGCTGAGAACCGTCTTCATACCATCAAAGCTGTGATGGTGGCTACCCTCGGCGATTAATTGGATTCACGGATATTCCCATCCCCGCATCGCAGGGTCCTGGCCGGGAACTTTTCAAAGAAAGTATAGTTATGGGTAGCCATGAGTACCGCACTACCCGTTTTGGAAATATCGAAAAGAAGCCCGATGATCCCTTCCGATGTTTCGGGATCCAGGTTTCCGGTAGGTTCATCAGCAAGGATGATCTCCGGGTCGTTGAGCAATGCCCGGGCGATGCCCACCCGCTGCTGTTCTCCCCCGGAAAGTTTGTGTGGCATCTTGTTCGCCATGGTTTCCAGGTTTACTTTTGCCAATACTTCGTGCATGCGACGCTGCATCTCTTTCTTGTTTTTCCATCCTGTGGCCTGCATGACAAAGTAAAGATTCTCCGCAACAGTTCTGTCCATCAGCAACTGAAAATCCTGGAAAACAATACCCAGTTTTCTCCGGAGAAAGGGAATCTCCTTCGTGCGAAGGGTCCTAAGGTCAAACCCGGCAACTGTTGCAATTCCGTTCTTGACTTCCAGGTCGGCATATAGTGTTTTTAACAAGCTGCTTTTCCCGCTGCCGGTCTTTCCGATGAGATAAACAAATTCACCCTTGTCGACTTCAATGCTTACATTGGCGAGGATCAGGTTCTCATTCTGGTAGATGGAAACTTTATCGAATTTGATGATGACATTGCTCTCCATGAAGGTCATGATTTGTCAGCCAAAAATAAGGAAAGTTTCTGAACAAGCTGTATTAAAATTCCAGTTTGCGCATTTCTCCGTATGGAAGCTGTGAGGCAATTGCGAGGATCTTTTCCATTTTATCCACAAGATTACACCGCGTAAGCGACCGGGTCGGGTTGTTCAACCGGAAATATGCGATCAATGTGAAGTCTTCATCCCTGATCTGGATGTAGTCGGGGATCTTTTTCGTTCCCTGGATCCGGATAATATACATAGTACTTTTCATCTTATTGCTGCCGGTTGGATACCTTCCATCCGTGTATATTGAATCTCATCTTTCAATGAAATATATTCGATCGTCAGATCATCAATAAATAACGGAGCACTTCCGGTATTATTGAAAAAATAAATCTTGGCAATGCTGTTCTCAGGAATATCGCGGGGAACATAAAATGCTGCCTCAACAGGAGTCCATTGATCGGCTTGAACATAGGATGCAAGATATAATGCATTGTAGCTCAGTTTCTGGTTCCCGGAATTGACTTCCATGACAAGGGTTGACCCCGACTT
>PLMO01000004.1 GCA_003142515.1 Bacteroidales bacterium | reverse complement strand
CTATGCTGAACATGTCATTTTAAATATAGTAACAGCGCGCCGGTCCCCAGAATATTGAGCAATGCCAGCGGCAGCAGAATTTTCCATCCTACTCCCATTAATTGATCATAACGTGGACGGGGCAAGGATGCCCGGAGTAAAATAAAGAAACAGATGAATACACCGGTTTTCAAAAAGAACCAAACGATAGGCGGCAGAAATGAGGGCCCGAGCCATCCGCCAAAAAACAGGATGGTGATAAGGGATGAGACCAGCGTTACACCCAGGTATTCACCAACGAAGAACATCCCGAACTTCATCCCCGAATATTCAGAATGGAAGCCGGCAACGAGTTCCCCTTCCGCTTCAGGTATATCGAAAGGAAGCCTGTGTGTTTCGGCAATACCCGCAATGAGGAAAAGTATGAATCCAACGAACTGCGGTAAAATAAACCAGCCATGCTGCTGTGCCTCTACAATCTCACGCAGGTTAAAACTGTTAGCCATCATGACGACTCCCATGAGTGAGAGACCCATAAATACTTCATACGTCAGCATCTGTGCAGAGGCCCTTATAGAGCCCAGGAGGGAGTATTTGTGGTTTGAAGCCCATCCGCCCAATACTACACTGTAAACACCCAGGGACGAATTACCCAGGAAAAAGAGGATGGCAATATTCGAATCCAGGACGTTAAATCCAGGTGCAAAGGGGACAACAGCAAAAGTAAGCAGGAGAGTAATGATCAGGATGGCCGGCGCCATTACAAAGACAGGCCTGTCGGAAAATGGAGGTATCCAATCCTCCTTAAAAAAGATCTTGATCATATCCGCAAGTACCTGTGTCAGCCCAAACGGGCCAACCCGGTTGGGGCCGTACCGGTCTTGCCACANNGCCTGCTATGATTAGAATATAGGTCATGCTTTCTTCTCTCCTGTCAAAATTTTCAGGACTTCTCCGGTCCTATTGTTTTTTAATTTATTGAATGATGCCAAAACCAGGTATATCAATGAACTGCATCCCTGGCAATCCGACTGACAATCCTGCGATCCCGGTTGGAATTCTATTTTCGATCCTGATTTCTGCTTTAATTATTTTCTGATGTAGTGTAATTCTTACCTGATCTTTCTCTTTTTTTCCAATCTGTAATGCATCTGTTCCGTTCATTAAAATAAATGGAGGCGGAATCCGTTGGGAAAGGGCATGTCCTTTGGAACTCAGTTCTTCGGAGCCGAAGATCTGGTATACCGGAAGAATCATCCATTCTCCGGTTTTTTTAATAAACGATTTTCCCTTTGAATCGAAAAATGAATTGTCATTTTTTTCAGTTTCATCAAATAACCGGATACCGGGATCCCCACCTTTCAATGATCCATCGGGCTCATCGAGATAGAAATTTACCGCCTGGTATGAATTCCATCCCGGAATCCAATAATAGGATACCAGTGAGGAAGGTGGAATTTCTTCCGATCCTTCCATGCTGAAGGCCAGTGGCGAATCAGGATCCTGAGGTGGCTTGGGCTCACTCACCGCGATGTTTGCGTTCATTGCAGTCCTGCCGCTAAATCGGATCGTTTGCCTTTTTATTTTTTCGTTCAGTACCCTGAAATCAGCGTTAGGTAAATGTCCTTTGATTTTTGAAAAAACAGGCAATGTATCTGTCATCTCCCTGACAAGGTCATCAAAATTTTCCCATGTTGGCGTATTTTTTTCCTTTCTGATCCCGGAAAGATCGCTGATTTGCTGCCAGCTTTCCGGAATGTCTGTATTGGGTGGTAAAACCCTGTAGAACCGTTGTGCGCGGCCTTCATTATTGACTAAGGTTCCTTCAGATTCTGCAAATGTGCCAACAGGCAACAGGATATCTGCTTTCTGGGTGGTCTCACTCACCAGGTGGTCGAGAACAACAATATTTTTGCATCTCTCAAACAGGTAATCGACAACTGCTTTATCTGCTCTGCGGTATATGTCGTTTTCAAGAATCACCAGCGTATCAATATCACCGTTGGCTATCCGGCCCGCTGCATCTTCAAAAGGTTGTCCTTCCATCATTCCCAATCCCATGCTGTTGCATTCAGGGACAAGGAAAGAGAGAGAAGGTTTGTTCCCGTTCAATGAGAGTGCCCGGGTGATATTTGCTGGAGAATGTATTAATTCATGATCACCACCGTGAACCCCGCAGATTATCAAAGGGCTTTTTGCCTCTTTTAAGGTATCAGCGATCTGTTGTGCCAGTTCCAGTTGTTCTTTGTCCAAATCTTTGCCTGAAGGAGTATCTTTGTCAATCAGGGATGCTACTGCAAAACCCAGCCTTGCAATATCAGCATTTGATGCCCTGAAAGTCCTCTCAGCCACATCATCCAGTTTGGTATAGAATGGGGAAGTAATAAAAACAGTGCTTTTCAGGTCCTGTGCCTTTTCCCGCTGGGCTGAATCATTCCACTTTGGTATACCGAACCCTCCGGCCATTTCAATGCCTTTGTTCCGTGCAGCCTGCCTTACAGCAAGCGCTACCATAGGGGCAGTGTTTGTAATGTCTTCCCCAAGGATAAGAATGCTGTCTGCTCTTTCAATTTCCTTTAAAGCCGGAGAATGGCCGGCACCATTCTGCAATATATCAATCGCCGTTTTTACCAATGCATGTTCATTCCGTGAAACGCCATGATAGAAATTCTCTTTCCCTACCAGACATGACAATGCAAAGTTCGCTTCAAGCGATGCCCTCGGTGAACCTATTCCTATACATTTTTTTATCCCGGAAAAAGCCGCTGATATTATTCCAAAAAGCGTATCAGAATCTGTTTCTTCAAGATCCTTTTCTTTTGATATACGAAGCTGTGCCTTTCTTATCCTTTGATCATCATTTACAAACTCATATCCGAATC
>PLMO01000155.1 GCA_003142515.1 Bacteroidales bacterium | reverse complement strand
ATATTATTTAAACATTTGCAAAAGACGAGACTCCAAAATTAGTTAATTTTTTCAAAAGCCTTAGATGATTGTGAAAAAGATAACACTCAAAACAATTAAGAATAAGACGAGGAATTTGCCTCCGGGTTACAACATAATTTATTTTCCCTTATCTTTGCCCCCGTTACAATTTTTAATGGTTCTTGATTATGAAACGTACATTCCCGGTTTTTCTTATATTAATATTGCTTTCCGGCGCCTTCTTCTTTTTTTCGTGTAAAGGGAAAGAACCGACAACAGGCACACTGACCGTCACCGCGATGACAAACTTTGGAAATATTTCAGCGAATACACCGATAGCGATTTATTTAGCCACCAGCAAAAAAAATCTCGATAATAAAATATACGTAACCTCCGGCTGGTTAAATTCCAACGGCTCCAAAATCTTCCGCGACCTTCTGCCAACATATTACTGGTACTGTGTGGAAGGATGGGATGATTACGGCGCAGCAGAGGTTTACACCGGAGTAGATGCATCGGTTATCTTGTGGCTTAATTCTCCATCTTCCCCCGGAAAATAATTAATTTTATACCTTTGCTTCCCGTTATTCAAACATCCGGTAAATTCATGATCCGTTCGCAATTCGCCAGTTTGATACTGGTTGTTGTTTTCCTGTGTTCACTGGTTTCGTTCCCTCAGGTGCAGGCAAGTACCATGATGCAGGAGGGTTCAACACTAAAGCCTGCTGATTCGGCTTCAGCATGGAAGCTGAAGGAAAAACCGGCAGAAGAAAAATTTAACCCCGGCGAGATGATCATGGAACATGTAGTCGACAGCCATGAATGGCATATTGCCACGATCGGGCATCTCGACCTTACAATCCCTCTTCCGGTACTGATTATATGTAAAGGGCAATTTCATGCTTTCTGGTCCTGGAAATTTCACAACGAAACACGTTCTTATCTTGGCTTCACAATTTCAAAAGAAAGAGCGAATAAAGGGAAAATTGTTACTGTTCAGGAAGAAATGACAGGTAAAGGTCCCAAGGTTTTTGATTTTTCGATCACCAAAACAGTACTGGCCATTTTTCTAAGCGGCTTTTTCCTGATCCTGATCTTTGGTTCAGTGGCTGACCGATACAAAAAAGAGCCCAACCAGGCGCCTCACGGATTACAAAATCTCCTGGAACCAGTGATCCTTTTTATCCGCGACGATGTGGCAAAAAGTTCCATCGGGGAGAAAAAGTATGAAAAATACTTACCTTACCTTCTCACCATCTTCTTCTTTATCCTGTTTAATAATCTCATGGGCATCATCCCGATTTTCCCGGGCGGAGCAAATGTCACAGGGAATATTGCAGTTACAGGCGTCATGGCGGTCTTTACACTGATCATCACCACCATCAGCGGCAACAGGCATTACTGGGTCGACATCATCAATACCCCTGGTGTACCATGGTGGCTGAAAGTGCCGGTTCCCCTGATGCCGATCGTGGAGATCATCGGGATCATCACAAAGCCTTTCGTTCTCATGGTCCGACTTTTTGCCAACATGACCGCAGGACATATCATCATCCTCGGATTTATCTGCATTATTTTTATTTTCGGGCAGATATCATCAGCATTGGGCGTCGGCGTGGGAATTCCCACGCTGCTGTTCATGATCTTCATGGACCTGCTCGAACTCCTGATAGCCTTTATCCAGGCCTATGTTTTTACTTTGCTGTCAGCTCTCTATTTCGGACTGGCAACCATAGAGCCTGAACACCACTAGTAGAAGTACGATTTACGAATGAAAAAAAATTAAGACCTAATAACCAACACCTAATACCTAATACCCAATACCTAATGCCCAATGCCTTTTTTAATAAAGTAATAACCCTTAAACATTGACTTATGCATTTATTATCAATTTTACTGGAAGTAGCAGCAAACTTTGCTCCATTTGCCAAGATGGGCGCCGGTTTTGGCGCCGGAATCGCTGCCATCGGCGCTGGTATCGGCATCGGGCAGATCGGCCGGGGTGCATTGGAATCTATTGCCCGCCAGCCGGAAGCACTCGGTGATATCCGTTCAAACATGATTATCGCCGCTGCACTTGTTGAAGGCGTTGCATTCTTCGCAATTGTTGTTTGCCTGTTGATCCTGTTCATCTAGGATCCGGGCGTATTTTTGTGCAGCAACTGTTGGTTTCTGTATAAAGACAACCTCTTGGCCTCGCTCCCGGCCACTGCTTTTTGCAGCGGGAGAAGACTGAAGGGTTTTTAATTGTAATAGTTCAAAAAAGAAACCTATATGGAACTTGTAAATCCCGGTATCGGCCTGATTGTGTGGATGACGCTTGCATTCCTGGCCGTTCTGTACATTCTCGGCAAATATGCATGGAACCCAATCATGAAAGCACTGAAAGAACGGGAATCGACGATCCACGATGCATTAAATTCAGCCGAAAAGGCGAAAGAAGAAATGCAGAAAATGAAGTTCTCCAATGAAGAACTTCTCCAGGAAGCCAAGAACGAACGGGATGCCATCCTTTCAACAGCGCGAAAAATAAAAGAATCAATCATCGAGGAATCAAAACAAAAAGCCGCAGAAGAAGCAAACCGTATCATTGTCAGCGCGAAGGAAAGCATCAAAAATGAAAAAATGGCGGCGATTACGGATCTCAAGGATCAACTGGCTGAGCTTTCCCTGGAAATCGCCAAGAAAATCCTGAAAAAGGAATTATCCGATCCGAAAAAACAGGAAAATTATATCAAAGAATTGATGAAAGACGTGAAATTTAATTGATCATTTCGTTGGAAAATATTTCAAATATTGCAGTTCCTTATGCCAAAGCGCTCTTCGATTTTGCACTCGAAAGAGACGAGATGGAAAGTGTTCATAAGGATATGCAGGCGTTAACCTCTCTTTGTAAATCCAACCGTGATTTCCTCCTGATGCTGAAAAGCCCGATCCTGAAAACAGAAAAAAAACAAAAGATCCTTAAGGCTGTTTTCCAAGACTCCATATCGGAAATCACCCGGGGCTTTTTAAAGATCATCACCGCAAAGAGAAGGGAATCGTTATTACCGGATATGGCACTGGCCTTTGTCGATCTTTACAAGGAATATAAAGGAATCCTGACAACCTATGTGAAAACAGCGGTCCCGTTAACGGAAGAAATACGGAAAAAAATACTGGAGGTGATGAGCACACAGTCAACAAGGAACCTTGACCTGGTGGAAGAAGTCAAAGAAGAACTGATCGGGGGATTTGTGCTCCAATGGAAAGATATGCAATATGATGCCAGTATCCTCAACCAGGTCAACAAAATGAGAAAAGAAATGGCGATGATTAACTTGTATAAAAAAAGGTTTTAAGTTTTATGAATTAAGTTTTAAGAACTTAAAACTTTATGAACTTTAGGACTTTATAAACTTTATAAACTAAGACATGGCAGAAATCAAGCCGGCGGAGGTTTCCGCAATATTACGGCAGGAATTGGCCGGGTATAAAAATGAAGCCGAACTGGAAGAAATCGGTACCGTTCTTACAATAGGAGACGGCATTGCCCGGATTTATGGCCTGACCAATGCCGAATCCGGTGAATTGATCGAATTTGAAAAGAACGGATTAAAAGCCATCGTGCTGAATCTCGAAGAAGATAATATCGGTGCAGTAATGCTTAGTGAGGCGCACGATCTTACCGAAGGGGATACCGTTAAAAGGACGCGCAAAATTGCATCCATTGATGTAGGCGAAGGACTGCTCGGGAGGGTCATCAATACCCTGGGAGAACCGATCGACGGGAAAGGGAAAATTTCCGGTGAAAGGTTTGAGATGCCATTGGAAAGGAAAGCCCCCGGTGTGATTTACCGTCAGCCTGTAAACCAGCCGCTTCAAACCGGTATCAAGGCCATCGATGCCATGATCCCTATCGGAAGAGGCCAGCGCGAATTGATCATCGGTGACCGCCAGACCGGAAAAACTGCCATTGCCATCGATGCGATCATCAACCAGAAGATGTTTTATGAGAAGGGGGAGCCGGTTATCTGTATCTATGTTGCGATCGGGCAGAAAGGTTCAACGGTTGCCAATATCGTTAAAACCCTGGAAGAAAAAGGAGCGATGCCTTATACAGTTGTGATTTCGGCTACCGCTTCCGACCCTGCTGCGATGCAGTTTTATGCCCCGTTCGCTGGCGCTGCCATTGGTGAATTTTTCCGCGATACGGGACGGTCTGCACTGTGCATTTACGATGATCTTTCAAAACAGGCAGTGGCTTACCGTGAGGTTTCCCTGTTGCTCCGTCGCCCGCCCGGACGTGAAGCCTATCCCGGCGATGTTTTCTACCTCCATTCACGCTTGCTCGAGAGGGCTGCCAGGATCATTTCTTCTGATGTGATTGCAAAACAGATGAACGACCTGCCTGCTTCCATCCGTAGCATGGTAAAAGGAGGAGGCTCGCTGACAGCTTTACCAATCATAGAGACACAGGCCGGCGACGTTTCTGCCTATATTCCTACCAATGTCATTTCAATCACCGACGGACAGATATTTCTGGAAACAACTCTTTTCAACAGCGGGATCCGCCCAGCCATCAACGTGGGGATCTCTGTCTCGAGGGTGGGAGGAAATGCCCAGATCAAATCCATGAAGAAAGTTGCCGGGACACTCAAACTCGACCAGGCGGAATACCGTGAGCTGGAAGCTTTTGCGAAATTCGGTTCCGACCTCGACGCTTCTACCAAGGCTGTGCTCGACAAAGGAGCCAGGAATGTGGAAATCCTGAAACAATTGCAATACGCGCCCATGCCGGTTGAAAAACAAATCGCGATCATCTTCTGCGGAACCCGAAACCTATTGAAAAACATTCCCATCGGAAGTGTCGCCAATTTTGAGGTAGAATTCCTTCATTATTTGGAAGTCAGCCATAAAGAGGTTCTTAAAAATTTACAGGAGGGAAAACTGCCTGATGAAGATGTAAAAACCCTGGAACAGGCAGCAGTTGAAATTTCCAGAAAATACGAAGCCAAGAAATAATAAGACAGGATGCCGGGTTTAAAAGAAGTTCGTGTTCGCATTGCATCGGTTAAATCGACCCAGCAGATCACCAATGCTATGAAAATGGTGGCCGCTTCAAAATTTAGGAAGGCGCAAATGGCCATTGTCAAACTCAGGCCCTATGCGGCAAAGCTGAAAGAGATCATGCAGAACCTGAGTTTCAGTATGAACGATTCTAACGAAAATGTATATACACGGGAACGCGATCCGGAAAACATACTTTTGGTCGTGATCACTTCAAACCGGGGCCTCTGCGGCGGCTTTAATGCAAACATCATCAAAGCAACCCTGAACCTTTTTCTCACAACCTATGCCGAACAGCAACAAAAGGGCAATGTCAGCCTGATAACCATTGGAAGAAAAGCCTCTGAATATTTCAGGAAAAGAGGATATAAAATGCTGGGAAGCTATGATGACCTGTTCGACCGTCTTACTTTTGAGAACATCTCCCTCTTGGCGGAGCAACTGATGAAAGCATTTGCCGATAAAAAGTATGACCGCATCCAGATCGTTTACAATCAGTTTAAAAATGCAGCAGTGCAACGCCTGGTCATAGAGCAATATCTTCCGATCCTTCCTTTAGTGCCGGATCCAAAGGCTCCAACAGAAAAGCACCTGATAAAAGCCAATTATATTTTTGAACCAGACCAGGAAACCATCATTCAGCTGCTGATCCCGAAATCGCTCCGGATCCAGCTCTATAAATCAATCCTTGATTCCTTTGCTTCCGAGCAGGGCGCAAGAATGACTGCCATGCAGCAGGCAACTGACAATGCCAGGGAACTGCTCCGGGCCTTGCAGATATCTTACAACAAAGCCCGCCAGTATTCGATCACAAAAGAGCTTCTGGAAATCGTTGCCGGCGCTGAGGCCCTTAAAGGCTGATGCAGGAATTCAGAATGCAGAATGCAGGAATGAATTTTTCATTTTCCTGAATTCCTGCCTACCTTTGCAGTACTATTAAATACTGATATTATGGTGACAAAAATTATTGAAAAAGCAATCAATGAGCAGATCCGCAAGGAAGAACATTCTTCCCGGATCTACCTTTCGATGGCATCCTGGTGCCAGGTAAACGGTTTCCAGGGCGCTGCAGAATGGCTTTATGCACAGGCCGATGAAGAACGCATGCATGAACTGAAATTCATCCATTACCTGAACGACCGGGGCGGCAATGCCCACTTGTCTGACCTGGAAAAACCTGCAACCAAATTCAAAGCACTGCTGGATGTTTTTCAGCAAGTGTTAAAACATGAAGAATACATCTCGACATCCATAAACGAAGTCTATGCTGTTTGTATCAAACAGAATGACTATTCCACGGGAAATTTCCTGCAGTAGTATATCACGGAGCAGATCGAAGAAGAGAGTACGGTAAGAGCAATTCTCGACCAGATCCGGCTGACAGGTGAAGAAAAAGGCGGGTTATTTCACA
The DNA here is from genome assembly GCA_003142515.1 of Bacteroidales bacterium. Classification (GTDB taxonomy): domain Bacteria; phylum Bacteroidota; class Bacteroidia; order Bacteroidales; family FEN-979; genus FEN-979. The sequence continues at coordinate 19,049 of PLMO01000155.1, read as the reverse complement.
TGGACAAGGAACTGGCTGCCCTGGCTGCCAAAAAACGAGTATCCCAGCTGGCATCTGCAACCGCTAATACAGGAGCGTAAGAAGTTTAATGCAGGAATTCAGAATGCAGGATTTTTTCAATGCGGGAATGCAGGAAAGCTGAATGCAGGAATACATATTTTAGTAAAGTAATTTAACCAGTTTGTTGTACCAACGTCTGCCGTACTTTCTGATCAGGGCTTCTTCAAGAAACCGGTAAAGCGGGGTTTTTAAATTCATTCCATTTTCCAAGGCTTTGTTGCAAATGGACCATTTGTGGTAATTAACCGCATCCTGATCTCCGACAGGTTTTATCCTTACCGGATACAGGTGACAAGAAAGAGGCTTTGGAAAAGGGATNNTATACATAACAGCATTCATTCCCGTTCACCAGGGGGGTGACAAATTTCCCGTCCGCATCATAATCAAAAATACCGGTTTTTTCTACTTCCTGGATTCCTTTGGGAACCATGAATAATTTTACTATACCGATATAATCCTCCAGCAATGAGATCTCCTCTTCTTCCAGCGGGGCACCGGCATCTCCTTCCACGCAACAGGCCCCTTTGCATTGCTGCAGGTCACAACAGAAATGAACGTCACGAAGATCGTCTGATATGAGGGTGTTATCAAGATGGATCATTTTGCAAATATACCTTTCAAAAAATTATGAATTATGAGTAAACTGTCAAATCATAATTCAAACTCATAATTCATAATTCAATCGGGTGAAGTTTTTTTTGATTCTAAATAAAGAAGATGATGTTTCTCACAACAGGCATTGACATAATACGGGTTTTGATTGATATTTAGTTTTCTTCATATAACCATCATCTCCATTTGGATTAAATTTTTATCTTTGCCGCTCAACTATCTGTTAATAGAATAACATATGAGTGCAGAAAGCCTGATTTTATTCTTTATTGTCGGGGCATTTCTCGTTGGTATTGCCCTGCTCTTCTCCAGTTATATTCCACCCACTTCAACCAATCCACAGAAATCCGAAACCTATGAATGCGGCATCCCCACCGAGGGATTGTCATGGCTTCAGTTCAATGTCGGGTATTACCTCTTTGCAATTATTTTCCTGGTATTCGACGTTGAAACAGTTTTCATTTTTCCATGGGCAAAAGTCATGAAGGAAACAGGGATGATGGGATTCATCGAAATCGTCATCTTCTTTTTTGTTTTGGGTATTGGTTTGCTTTATGCCTGGAAGAAAGGAGCATTGAAATGGGAATAAAAAACATGAAAGAAAAGGATTTCCGGGATAATGAAACCCTTGAATCCTTTAAAAAAACCGGCGAAGGAATCCTTCTTACCACCATTGACGACGTCATTGACTGGGGCCGTTCAAATTCGATCTGGCCGCTGACCTTTGCCACCAGTTGTTGTGGTATCGAAATGATGGCGACAGGAGCTCCCCGCCACGATTTCGCCCGGTTCGGGATTGAAGTTTACCGTGCCAGTCCCCGCCAGGCCGACGTGATCGTTGTGGCAGGAACCATCGTCAACAAGATGGCTCCGGTTCTCAAACGGTTGTACGACCAGATGTCGGAACCAAAATACGTGATTGCTATGGGCGCCTGTGCCGTATCCGGCGGGCCCTTCTACTATAATTGTTATCATGTCGTCCGCGGAGTTGACCATGTTATCCCGGTAGATGTCTATGTTCCGGGTTGCCCTCCCCGTCCCGAAGCCCTTCTTTATGGCGTCATGCAGTTGCAACGCAAGATAAAGCTTGCAACTTATACCGACCAGGTTAAAATCCAAAAAGTTAAATGATTTTGCGATAATATGGATCTCGAAAAGTTAAAGGAAAGAGTACTTACCCTTGTCCCTGAAGCGGAATTAGAAGAAAACAAACAGTTCCTTACATTCTTTATTCCTGCCGGCAAACTGCATACTATGGCATTGAAACTGAAAGAAGACGAGGATACTGCGTTTGATTACCTGTTCTGCCAGAGTGGGACCGATATGGGCAAGTACCTCATGGTAGTATACCACCTGGAATCTACAAAACTGGGTCATATGATCGTTCTTAAGGTGAAAACCGAGAACCGGCAGAACCCGTCGTTCGATACGGTTTGTGATATCTGGAAAACAGCCGAATTTCATGAAAGGGAAATCTTCGACCTCCTGGGGATCCGGTTTCACAACCACCCAGACCTGCGCCGTTTATTCCTGGATGAAAACTGGGTAGGTTATCCCCTTAGAAAAGATTATTCGGACGAAGTAAACATCGTTGAACTTTAAGTATGAAAGAAGTCATCCATACCCCAGTTCCTTCCGTTGAAGAAGAGGAATACCACATCAATATGGGGCCACAGCATCCGTCAACCCACGGTGTCCTGCGATTGGTAGTCTCCCTGCAGGGGGAGATCGTAAAGAACCTGAAACCACATTGCGGATACATCCACCGCGGAATAGAGAAAATGTGTGAAAAAGATACTTACCCCCAGATCATTCACCTGACCGACAGGATGGATTATCTTTCGATGCATATCAACAACCATGCGGTTTGCCTGCTGGTTGAAAATGCTCTCCAGATTGAAGTTCCGGAAAGGGTCAAGTATATCCGGACCATCATGGACGAACTCTGTCGCATCCAGTCACACCAACTCTGGTGGGCAAGTTTCGGGATGGACCTCGGCGGGCTTACCTGTTTCTTCTATGGACTAAGAGACCGTGAAAAAATCCTCGACATTTGGGAAGAAAGTACCGGCGCTCGGTTCCTTCAGAGTTACTATACACCGGGAGGATTAATGTGGGACATTCATCCCGACTTCCAGAAAAAAACAAAGGAATTCCTGAAATATTTCAGAAAGAAGATCAGGGATTACGAAAAAATCCTGTCGGGGAATGTGATTTTCAGGGAGCGTTCACGGAATATCGGCCTCATGACAAAAGAAGAAGCTATCAATTACGGGGTGACCGGCCCTTCGGGAAGAGGATCCGGTTTTTCCTGTGATGTCAGGAAACACCATCCCTATGCACTTTATGATAAGGTTGAGTTTAAGGAGATCTTATACCAGGAAGGAGATACCCTTGCACGTTACATGGTGAGGATGGACGAAATGTATGAATCAATGCACATCATCGATCAACTCATCGACAACATCCCGCAGGGTGATTTTTCAGCTAAAATGAAAGCCGTGATCAAACTGCCGGCCGGTGAATATTACCAGCGGGTAGAAAGCGCCAGAGGCGACCTGGGCCTGTATTGTATCAGTGACGGGAACAAAACCCCGTACCGCCTGAAATTCCGCACCCCCAGCTTCAGCAACCTTTCTGTTCTTGATCATATCAGCAGGGATTTAAAGATTGCCGACCTCGTTGCCATCGGCGGCTCCCTCGATCTGGTTATTCCGGATATTGACAGATAATACGATTCAATATGGCTTCTAATAATATCTATGACAATTTTGTTACTTCAATAACGCAGTGGATCCACAGCGGGCTCTACCATTTGCTTCCCCCTGTCTGGGCGCTACTCGTGGAACTGACCATCATCGGGCTGGTGTTCCTGGTGTTCTATGCGCTGGTGGGGCTGTTCCTGGTCTATGCCGAACGAAAAGTCTGTGCATTCATGCAGAACCGTGTAGGCCCCAACCGGGTCGGGCCTTATGGGATCTTCCAGACCATCGCCGATTTCATAAAACTGCTGATGAAAGAACTGGTGACGATCAAAAACTCCGACAAGCTGCTGTTCAACCTCGCCCCTTTCATTGTCATTATTGCCTCTTTCATGGCCATTGCCGCCATTCCTTTTGCCAAAGGATTACATGCCATCGATTTTGATATCGGCATCCTCTATGTGATCGCCGTTTCTTCATTAGGCGTAGTCGGTGTGTTGCTGGCAGGATGGTCGAGCAACAATAAATATTCCCTCATCGGTGCAATGCGAAGCGGCGCCCAGATCATTTCCTACGAACTTTCCGTAGGGATGTCGCTGCTTACCATCATCATCCTTGCAGGAACCATGCAATTTTCGGAGATCGTACAGGGCCAGCAATACGGCTGGTTTCTTTTCAAAGGGCACATTCCGGCTTTCATAGCCTTTATTGTTTTCCTGATTGCTTCAACCGCCGAAACAAACCGGGGACCATTCGACCTTGCCGAAGCCGAGTCGGAACTAACGGCCGGTTTCCACACCGAATATTCCGGGATCAAATTCGCCTTCTTCTTCCTGGCTGAATACATGAATATGTTCATCGTCGCGTCCATCGGCGCAACCGTATTCCTGGGAGGCTGGATGCCTTTCCATGTATGGGGATGGACCGGTTTTAACCAGGTTATGGACTATATCCCGCCTTCAATCTGGTACATTGGGAAAACGGGATTTATCATCTGGCTGATGATGTGGTTCAAATGGACGTTCCCGCGACTGAGGATCGACCAGCTTCTGAACCTCGAATGGAAATACCTCTTACCTATTAACCTTTTCAACATTCTCCTGATGGCATTTATAGTATTAATGGGTTGGCATTTTTAAACTATGAACAACTTCTTTAAATATTTCACAGATATTTTTTCCGGTGTAAAATCCCTTCTCACGGGGATGACCGTGACCGGTAAATATTTTTTCAGTCCAGGGCAGATCGTGACACAACAATACCCTGAGAACCGGAAAACACTTAAGATGTTTGAGCGGTTCAAAGGCGAAGTGATCATGCCGCACGACGAAAACAACCATCACCGGTGTACCGGTTGCGGTATCTGTGAACTGAATTGCCCGAACGGATCTATCGAAGTGATCTCAAATCGGATCGACGGCCCGGATGGAAAGAAAGTGCGGATCATCGACAAACACATCTACCACCTCGGGATGTGTACCTTCTGCAGCCTCTGTGTGAAAACCTGTCCCGAGAATGCACTGGCGTTTGGGCAGGAATTTGAACATGCGGTTTTTGACCGTTCGGTGCTGACAAAGATTTTAAATCAACCTGGTTCATCCATTATAAAAGGTACTTCAGAATGACGAACAATCAATTCATGTTTTTTATCTTTTCGGCGATCATAGTGGTCTTCTCCATTCTGACTGTGACCAGCCGCCGGATTTTAAGGGCTGCCACTTTCCTGCTGTTCGTGCTCGTTTCCACAGCCGGACTCTATTTTATGCTGCGGTTCAATTTCCTGGCTGCCATCCAGCTTACACTCTATGCCGGTGGTATTGTCGTACTGATCATTTTCTCGATCCTCCTGACAAGCCATATTGGCGCAAAACTGGAAATGCCGGCTCTCACTAAAAAGATTTTTGCATTCTTTGCAGCAGCAGCAGGTGCAACGCTTTGTATCCTGACCATCATCAAGTACAGGTTCCCGGAAACGTCCATCGTCAGCGGACGTACAAGTATTGATGACATTGGAAAGGCATTGGTCAATACCGGGAAATTCGGGTATGCGCTTCCTTTTGAAGTGATCAGTATCCTATTACTGGCCGCTATGATCGGCTCGATTGTCATTGCCAAGAAAAGAAAAGATTAACGAATTTAATATTCATAATCATGTTTGAAGGAGTTCCATTAAACTGGTTTCTGATCGTTGCCACCCTGATGTTCTTTATCGGAATTTACGGCTTCCTCGTTCGGAAAAACCTGATCACGATGCTGATGTCGCTCGAATTGATCTTAAATTCAGTAAACATCAATTTTGTTGCATTCAACAAGCTGCTCTATCCACAGCACCTGGAGGGGATGTTCTTCACGGTATTTATTATCGCCGTGGCAGCCGCCGAAGCATCTGTAGCCATCGCCATCATTATCAACATATACAGGCGACTGGTCAACATTGATGTAGAAAAGATGGAAGAGATGAAGTACTAAAAAAAAATGCAGAAATCAGAATACAGGAATTAATATTCAGATGTGAGATTTAGTTTATCAAAAATCGTATATCGTAAATCAAAAATTCAATTTAAAATCAAAAATCGTAAATCGTAAATTTTTTTTAATATGATCAATTTCGGTTATACAGTTTGGATCGTTCTGATACCGCTTTTAATTTTCGTCCTGGTCGGTTTTTTCGGAAATAAATTCAAGCCCGTCGCTTCCGGGATCATCGGTACCTCCGGCCTTTTTGTCTCCATGGCGTTATCTTATTATACGGCCTATCAGTACTTTTTTGTCGTACCGAAGGTTGGGGATGTGTTCCAGAAAATCATCGGGTACAATACCGTCTGGCTGAGGCTGACCGAAAAACTGCACATCGACCTTGGGGTCCTGCTGGATCCTATTTCCGTCATGATGCTGATCGTGATCACCACGGTATCATTCATGGTTCATCTGTACAGCATTGGCTATATGAAGGGAGAAAAAGGATATGAAAGGTTTTTTTCTTTTCTCTCCTTGTTCAGCTTTTCCATGCTTGGTCTTGTTATTGCAACAAACATTTTCCAGATGTATATTTTCTGGGAACTTGTGGGGGTTTCTTCCTATCTGTTGATCGGGTTCTATTATACAAAGGATTCTGCCGTAGCAGCTTCCAAAAAAGCATTTATTGTCACCCGGTTTGCCGACCTTGGATTCCTGATCGGGATCCTGATCCTGTCGTTTACCACCGGAACCTTTGATTTTATTACCCTGACAGATCCCCATGGGCCGGCCATCATGCAGGGCGGCGGTATTGTATTCCTGGGGTTATCAACCATGACCTGGTCGATGATCCTTGTTTTCATGGGAGGCGCCGGTAAATCAGCCATGTTCCCGTTGCACATCTGGTTACCCGATGCCATGGAAGGCCCTACACCAGTCTCCGCTTTGATCCATGCTGCTACCATGGTTGTTGCCGGCGTATATCTGGTGGCCCGTATGTTTCCGATCTTTCATTTTTCCGCGCCGGTAGCGCTGGATGTGGTGATGTACGTGGGGGCGTTCAGTTCGATCTTTGCTGCGGTGATCGCCTGTACGCAATTTGATATCAAACGGGTCCTGGCCTATTCAACAATATCGCAGATTGGGATGATGATGTTTGCTCTCGGCGTGTCGGGATATGGAGAGGAAGCCGGGTTGGGTTTTATGGCCTCCATGTTCCACCTGTTTACCCACGCATTCTTTAAAGCGCTTCTATTCCTTGGTGCCGGCGCGATCATCCATGCCGTTCACACTAATTATATGAATGAAATGGGAGGATTGAGAAAACACCTTCCCATCACCCACATCACCTTTTTAATTGCCTGCCTCTCCATCGCAGGGATCCCTCCACTCGCAGGATTCTTCAGCAAGGATGAGATCCTGGCAGCCAGTCACGGGAAAAGTATGTTTATATTTATCCTTGGATTGACAATTTCAGCCCTGACGGCATTTTATATGTTCCGCCTCTACTTTTCGATCTTCTGGGGAAAAGAACAACAGTACCACCATACGCCTCACGAAGCCCCCAAGGTAATGACCATCCCGCTGATGCTGCTTTCATTGGGCGCAATCTTTGCCGGGTTCCTGCCCTTTTCTTCACTTGTTACTTCCGACGGGAAACCGTTGGCTATGCACATCGATTTGGCTGTTGCCATTCCGGCAGTGCTGGTGGGTGTTCTCGGAGCCCTGACGGCAATGGTTTTTTACCTGAAAGAGACCAACCTCCCCGAAAAAATCTCCACCGCCCTGGGTGGTTTTTACCGGGCTACTTTCCGGAAATTCTATGTGGATGAACTTTATCTTTTCATCACAAAAAAGATTATTTTCGATCATGTTTCCCGTCCCATTGCCTGGTTCGACCGCCATATTGTGGATGGATCGATGAATGGGATTTCCTATGTCACGAATGAAGTTTCTACCCGGATCAAGAGTTTCCAGTCAGGACAGTTGCAGCAGTATGCATGGGTTTTTGTGACAGGTGCTGTAGCCCTGGCATTGGCATTCATTTATTTATGGACCAATTAAATTGTTGAGCGAATGGATATCCTGACCTTATTTATTGTAATCCCTGTTCTCACTATCATCGGGATTGTTTTCTGCAAGGATCATAAGCAGGTTAAATGGACCGCAGCCATCGGAATGGGTTTGCAGCTAATCACCGCAGCGACCCTGATCATTCTTTTCCTTGCTGAGCGTAAAGCAGGAAATATGGCAGAAATGTTATTTGTAAAAGACCTGGTATGGTTCCCAAGCCTGAACATTCACTACCTGGTCGGTGTAGATGGCATCTCTGTTGCCATGATCGGGCTAACCTCCATCGTCATCTTTGCCGGGATCTTTGCCTCCTGGGAAGTGGAAGATCTGCCTAAGGAATTTTTTATCTCCCTGATCCTTCTCTCAACAGGGGTGTTTGGCTTTTTCATTTCGCTAGACCTGTTTACCCTGTTCCTTTTTTACGAGCTTGCCGTTATCCCGATGTATCTTTTAATTGGTATCTGGGGGACTGGTCCACGGGAATATTCGGCTATGAAACTGACTCTGATGCTGATGGGCGGTTCGGCCTTGATCCTGGTGGGTTTGCTGGGCTTGTATTTCAATTCCAACCCTTCCGGCGGACAGCTGACTTTCAGCCTTATGGCCATCTCTAAAGTTCATATTCCTGTTGAGATCCAGAAATTTTTCTTCCCCTTCCTTTTTATAGGATTTGGAGTGCTTGGCGCCCTGTTCCCTTTCCACACATGGTCGCCCGATGGTCATGCCTCTGCACCCACCGCGGTTTCGATGCTTCATGCGGGTGTTCTGATGAAACTTGGGGGTTACGGCTGTTTCCGGGTAGCGGTATTCTTATTGCCGGAAGCTGCCCATGAACTGGCTTGGATATTTATCATTCTCACAACCATAAGCGTGATATATGGAGCACTCGGTGCCATCTGGCAGAAAGACCTCAAGTACATCAACGCCTATTCTTCAGTCAGCCATTGCGGCATGGTGCTGTTTGCCATCCTGATGTTCAACAAAACAGCCATGACAGGTGCAGTGCTGCAAATGATCTCCCACGGTATCATGACAGCTCTTTTCTTTGCCCTGATCGGGATGATCTACGGAAGGACCCATACCCGTTACATCAATGAGATGGGCGGTTTGATGAAAGTAATGCCTTTTCTCGGTGTTGCTTATGTAATCGGCGGTCTTGCATCTCTTGGCCTTCCCGGGTTCAGCGGGTTTGTAGCCGAAATGACCATCTTTGTTGGGGCATTCCAGAATGTGGATACCTTCCACAGGGTGGCTACCATCATTGTCGTTTCTTCCATAGTGGTGACAGCGGTTTATATTCTGCGTGTTATAGGGATCCTATTATTGGGGAAGATCAACAATGAACATTATGAACACCTCGGCGATGCAAAATGGCATGAACGGCTAAGTAGCGGTGTCCTGATCTTCGGGATCACTGCGATCGGCCTGGCGCCTTTATGGTTATCAGAAATGATCCACGGTGGACTGGGACCCATCATCCAACGGTTGTTGATGGCAAGCCCGATTCATTAACCAACCCCCAACCCCTCCACATGGGGGAAGGGCAGGAGGTAATATAATTGACTAAAAAAATATTATCAATAAATTACAGACCGATGCTTATAATGAGACATGAATTGCTGCTTGTTGCCATCACGGTAATTCTTTTACTTGTCGAGATCTTTCTGCCACAGGACAAGAAGCATAAGATCATCCTGCCTGCCATTCTTCTGATGGCGCTGGTCACGATTGCCGGCTTCATCCCCGGACCGACCGGAGTACTTTTCGGAGGGATGTACGGAACAACTCCCATGATTCTTTTGATGAAAAACATCCTGAATATCGGGGTTCTGATCATTTTTGTCCAATCTGTTTCCTGGCTGAAACTGTGGGAACAGAAGGAAAAGATCGGCGAATATTTTGTTATTTTGCTTTCTACCCTGATCGGAATGAACTATATGATTTCTTCAGGGGATTTCCTGATGTTCTACCTGGGCCTCGAACTGGCTACCATTCCGCTGGCCACGGTAGTCGCATTTGAACGTTTCAAGGAAAAATCAGCAGAAGCCGGAGTAAAGTTGATCTTTACATCGGCACTGTCATCCGGCATTCTTTTGTATGGACTTTCGATGATCTACGGGACAACCGGTACGGTTTATTTCCAGGAAGTCTCTGCGGCTTTTACTGCTGCTCCGCTGCAAATCCTGGCATTTATCTTTTTCTTTGCCGGAATGGCATTCAAGATCTCCCTCGTTCCGTTCCACCTCTGGGCAGCCGACGTATATGAAGGCGCACCTATCAACGTAACCTCTTACCTGTCGGTCATTTCAAAAGGCGCTGCAGTTTTTATCTTCATGATCATCCTCTATACGGTTTTCAATAAAATTGCCCTGATGTGGAGAGATGTGATCTATGTCATCTCTATCCTGACCATGACCATGGGTAACCTCTTTGCCATGCGCCAGCGTAACATCAAGCGATTTCTTGCATTTTCCTCCATCACCCAGGCCGGGTTTATCCTGTTGGGTATCATCGGACAGAGCCAATTGGGGATGACCACTGTGGTTTATTTCGTGTTGGTTTACATTTTTTCAAATCTCGGAGCCTTTGGCGTGGCTGCCATCATTTCCAGTAAAACCGGGAAGGAAAGCATTGATGATTACGACGGACTTTACCGTACTAATCCCATGCTCAGCCTGACCATGATGCTGGCCCTGTTCTCCCTGGCCGGTATTCCTCCGATAGCAGGGTTTTTCGGAAAATTTTTCCTATTCGCCGCTGCTGCGAAACAAGGAATGTACATCCTGGTCTTTATCGCCGTGCTCAACACGATCATATCCCTCTATTATTACCTGCTTGTTGTAAAAGCGATGTTCCTGAACCATAGCGACCGGCCGATCGCTTATTTTAAGAGCGACGTTTACACGAAACTGGGNNTGAGTTACGGCTTGTACTAATCCTCAGGAAAAAACAATCAAGGCTGTCCTCTGACGACAGCTTTTTTTGTTTCCGGGTAATTTGTAAGTTTGTACCGTAAGAAAAAACAAAATGCTATGGCGCTGAATAATGGCAAACATGTCGTTGCCGAAATAGATGGTATTCGTACCACCGTGGTCGAAACAGGTTTGAATGAAAACCGCTGCCTTTTCCTGAAGGAACTTCTCCAACAGAACGGATATGAGGTTAAAATGGAGAAAGAAAAGGCAAAAGACGGAACCCAGATGGAAACATGGATACTGGGGGTTACAGACATCGTCTTCAACCCGATGATCCGGGTTTATGAACAAAAAATACTCCGGCCTGATGGTCACCCGGTAACCCCTGCATACTGGAATCAATGGGCCGTTGATCCTGATCTTCCTTACTGGATGGTGACAAAATAAATTACCTCATGTCAAAATACTGGAAAATATTTTCCATTGCTGTTATATTGATGTATTTCTTCCTGGGGTTTTACCTGCTTCTAAGTCCCAGGTTTAGCGGGCTGACCAAAGAGATCAAAGTGATCTTCGCTGTTTTCCTGTTCCTTTACGGAGGCTGGCGATTAGCAAGGATTTTCACAAAGGGCAAGGAAAGAAAAGAGGAAGAATAACGGAAAAAGGGATTCCTGTTGTCGCCCGACTTGCGATAATCGCCACAATAATTTGGTATTGCGAAAATAATTTTAATATATTTGTGTTTTATCATAATTGAAACCTACTAGCTTTGGCAGATTAATCCTTAGGAAGATGAAAACACCGATGATTTCCCGTTTAGCGGGTTTTTTTATCATTTGCGTAGTCTTACTCCTCTCCGGCTGCGGAGGCACACCGAAATCGACAGACACAGACACCCCCACTTCGGGTAAGTTTAAAGTCGGGATCGATGATTCCTATAGCCTTCTAATCGACGCGGAGTTGTATACCTTTCAGTCGCTTTATCCCTATGCCAGGATCGATACGTTATGCAGGAATGAAGTCGATATTATCAATGCTTTCATGAAAGATTCGGTTCCGCTGATGGTTGTCAACAGGAAACTCACCCAGGATGAAGAAACCCGCTTAAATGCCAGGCAGATCTATCCCAAAACCACAAAAATCGCATACGATGCTGTTGCGTTTATCCTGAACAAGGAAAATCCTGACACAATCTTGTTCTTCGACCAGGTGAAAAATATTTTCGAAGGAAAGATCAAGACATGGAAAGAGATTAATCCGAAATCCAAGCTCAATGACCTGAAAATCGTTTTTGATAATTATAAATCCTGTAATACACGATATTTCCGGGAGAAGTTCAATCTCCCAAAATTGCCGGATGTATGTTTCGCCGTGTTGAATAATGCAGAGGTCATTAAATTTGTTGAGAAGAACAAAGGTGCGATCGGTGTGATCAGTGTCAACTGGGTAAGCGACAAAAATGATACAGTTTCTCATTCATTCCTCAACAGGGTCAAGGTCGTCAGCATCAGTGCGCCGGGCAGCAGCGATCCTAATGGTGAGTTTTACACTCCACACCCGGCTTACATAGCTGAAGGCTTATATCCGTTCACGCGTGAAGTCTATTGCATCAACAGGCAAGCCTATGTCGGGCTTGCTTATGGCATATCATCTTTCATTGCAGGGGAAAAAGGACAACTTATCGTCTTACATTCCGGCATGGTTCCTGCTGCCATGCCCGTCAGGCTTGTTGAAGTGAAACACTAATTCGTAGGAGAACTCTTTATGACAAGGATTTTTAAATCGATATTAGGGATTGCATTGTTGTTACCCATTCTGTCTGGTGCCATCCGGGTTCATGCGCAGGATATTCAGGCTGCCTTCAAACTGACCAGGGCAGAACGGTTCGAAGATGCAAGTGCAGCCTTTAAAGCCCTTTTGCAGAAAAATCTGAAAGACGGTGATATTTATTACTATTACGGGGATAATTTCCTCCAGGAATATTATTCGGATACCACCAATAATTCATTCAAGGAACTGTCGGATTCTGCAAAAGTACTTTTCTCAAGAGGAACCGAAGTGGATCCAGCCAACCCGTTAAACTACGTTGGCCTTGGGCAGATTGCCCTGATGCTGAGAGATATGTCCAAGGCTCAGCAGAATTTTTCTAAAACGATGTCACTCCTTCCTTCCAAGGCAAATAAAGCCATTGTCATGGCGCCGGAAAAACAGGCCACCGTTTACATTAAGCTGGCAAATGCATATATCAAAGCCGGTATAAATGATACGGCGATAGTTTTCGGATCCTTAAAGACAGCCGAAAAACTCGACAGCAAAAATTATGATCTTTACATAGTTAAAGGCGATGCATATATTTTCATGCTCAACGACGGGTCCAAAGCCATCCTGAATTACAACATCGCGCAAACCCTGAATCCAAAATCTCCCTTTGCAAAACTCCGCGTGGGGCAATTGTGGATGCGTGCGAGAAATTACAAAGATGCCCTTACCTATTACCAGGAAGTAGTGAAGATCGACTCAACCTTTGCTCCTGCTTACCGTGAATTAGGATACCTTCTGTCGCGTGCCAACCGGAACGACGAAGCCGAACAGAATTACAAGAAGTTCCTGCGGTTATCCGGTGGAAACACCACAGCCCGTATCCAGTATGTAAATACCCTGATCGAACTTAAAAATTATACGGAAGCCATCAACCAGCTCAATGAAATATTGAAATCTGATACTTCCAACAACGACCTGAACCGTGCTTTGGCTTACTCTTACTATGAAACAGGGCAGTATGACAAAGGTGTGGTATACAGTAAAAAATTCTTCAGTCGCGTAAAACCGGATAAAATCCGCGCCACCGACTATGCCTACCTTGGAAGGTTGCTTGCAAAAACCAAGCAGGATTCACTTGCACACGGTAATTTAGTGAAAGCGTTCCTGATGGATACATCCCGTTCCGAACTTCTTTCAGAAGCAGCAATGTCGATGATCAGACTCAAAAAATACGACAAGGCAATCGAAGATTTCAATCTGAAGATCTCCCTGAAAAAAGCTGTTCCAAACGATTATTATAATCTTGGAAAGGTTTATTACAACACAAAGAGCTGGGGCAAGGCCGACACCACGCTGATGTACTACAGCACGCTGATGCCGGAACATATACAGGGATATCTGTGGAGAGCATATGCACTGGTGAACATTGACTCGACCGCCAAACTGGGGCTTGCAAAACCGGTTTACGAGGCCATAATAGAAAAGGCCAAAACAGACACAGTAAAAAACGCAAAGGAATTAATGGTGGCCTATTTGTATCTTGCCTATTACAACCTGGTTCAATTTAAAGACACCAAAGATCAGCAGTTTAAATTGAAATCCATCGAGTATTGCAATAAGGTCCTCGCCATTCAATCACCGGATCCAGGAAATACCGAAAAAGCCAAAGCCTATCTCAAGGACATGGAACCTAAGATAAAGAGAAAAGAATAATTGGCTTTTAAAGAGAGCATTTGCAGGAATCTGTTAATTACAAAGCAATTAATTAAATGAGATAATTTTTTATTTCGATTTTTTTAATATTTTTGCTTCTTATTAAGAAACTTATAATTCACACATTAATAATTAAAAAACAAATTAAAGATGAGCAAGACAAATAACAAAGGCGGACAATCCATTGGTGACGCTTTAAAGTCGTGGTTTACAGTGGCTGTTATTGTGATTTCATTTGTGATTGCTTACCTGGTGTACAAGTACATCATGGGAGCGCCAATCAACTTTGAAGGAGGCTTTGACCTGGTTAAAAACAAAGTTCCAACAGACAAATGGCACCCGATTCCCGGTAACTACCTCGCAATGGTTTATAAAGGCGGTTTGATTGTTCCTCTTCTGATGACCGTTTTACTGGTTCTGATCACCTTCTCTATCGAGCGTGGTATAACCCTTGCACGTGCCAGCGGAAAAGGAAAGCTGAACGTTTTTGTTAAAACTCTCCAGAATTACCTGGCAAATGACAAAATCGAAGATGCTATCGAAGCCTGTGACAAACAGAAAGGATCACTTGCAAATGTAATGAAAGCCGGTTTACTCCGTTACCGGACATTACAAAAAGATGCGACACTTTCAAAAGACCAGAAGATCCTGGCGTTGCAGAAAGAATTTGAAGAAGCAACCGCACTCGAATTGCCATTGTTATCAAGGAACCTTGTTATTCTTTCCACCATCGCTTCCATCTCGGTGCTGATAGGTCTTTTGGGAACGGTGCTCGGGATGATCCGCGCTTTTGGAGCTCTTGCACAGGCCGGCGCCCCGGATGCTCTTGCCCTTGCAACCGGTATTTCGGAAGCTCTTATCAATACTGCATTTGGTATTACCGGTTCTTTGCTCGGTATCTTGATGTATAATTTCTATTCGACGCAGATCGACAGTTTTACATATAAAATTGATGAAGCAGGATTCAGCCTCGTACAATCATTTGCAGCACAGGAAAAGTAATTTCCTCGAGCTGACAATAAACGATGTACATTTATTCTGAGTCATCAATTAAAAATAGATTACCATGCCAAAACTTAAACCACCCGTACGAACTCCCCACATAGACATGACGCCTATGGTGGACCTGTTCTCTGTACTGTTGATTTTTTTATTGCTTACAGCTTCGTTCCGACCCCAGGAAGCAACTGTCATCAAGAGCCCCAACTCGGTCTCGGAAAAACAGGCGCCGGATAAAGACATCATGACGATCATCATTAATAAGGAGGGAAAGATCTTTTTCAACATTGATAACGGAAAAGATTCTGCCAAGCATACACGCGTTGATGTCCTGACGGAGATGGGCAAACAGTACAATGTCAAATTCACTACGAAAGAGTTAAACGATTTCGGTCACTGGGCTTCTTTTGGAATGCCCATGGCCGATTTCAAGAAATGGCTGAATGCAAAGGATTCAAAAGAGAAAGAGTTATTGCAGACCGGGATCCCGACAGATTCGGTGGACAACCAACCGTCGCAATTGTTTTTCTGGGTCCGTTTTTCCCGTCTTGCCAATCCAAATGCAGAAGTTGCCATAAAAGGTGACGGCGAAACTAACTACAAAAAAGTGAAGCTGGTTATGGACCTGCTGCAGGAAAACAAAGTAAACAAATTCAATCTTGTTACGAACCTGGAAAAACAGGAAGTCACCCTGAAGGATCTTCCAAAGTGATCGTAATGAGTATTTTCATATTTAAAGATAAAATACATGGCTGAAATAATAGAACAAGAAAAAAGCAAAAAAAGTGGCAAACGAAGACCCAAAAAGCAATCGACCCGTATCGACATGACCCCCATGGTCGACCTGATGTGTCTCCTGATCACTTTTTTCATGCTTACCACAGCCTTCAGCAAACCCAAGGTCATGCTGATTACCATGCCGGAAAAAAATAAACCGGAAGAAAAAACACCCCAAATTCCTGCATGGAGAACCCTGAATGTCCTACTCACCGATAATGATGTTTTATATTACTATGTTGGGAATGCCGATCCAAAGAAACCACCCTTACCCACTTTGATTAAGAGTGATTTCAGCAAAAACGGGATTCGCAAGATTCTGCTGGAGAAAAACAAGGATCTGTTCACCCAGATCACCACATTCCGGGATAGACGAATGTCGGGGAAGCTGGTAGTTGCAGATACCACCGCAGATAGGGAAATAAAGGACATGAAGAAAGGCGACATGAAGGGCCCGATCGTCCTGATTAAAGCGGATGATAAAGCAAAATACAAAGATGTCGTCAACATTATCGACGAAATGGCAATCTGTAACATTGCAAGCTATGCAATCGTGGATATTATGCCGGTTGAATTGGAAATGCTGAAAACTGCTCCAAAATAATTATTGGGATTTCATAATCTTTTAAACGGAAAGAAAATGACTAAAGGATATCAGCGCATAGAATCACTGGAAGAAATGGTGTTCAAGTCCAGGAATAAGGATTACGGAGCCTATGTCCTCAGGAAAAAATACCAGAAATATACTTTGATTTCCCTGATCATCGGAATTTTTATCATTGGCGCTGCTGTTGCCTACCCGGTTGTTGCCGCATACTTAAGTAAAAACAAGATTATCAAAGAAAATACCACGGTAGGGGTAGAAATGCTGAATATTCCGAAAGAAGAACTGCCTCCTCCTCCACCTCCGCCACCGCCACCACCCGACGTGGTGCAGCAACAGCGGTTCGTTGCTCCTAAAGTTACCACCGATAGTGTGGAAACCACGATGGCAATCCAGGAAGACCTGAATGCCAAACCTAATACTGAAGCTCCAGCCGAAGAGAATATCGTGGTTGAGGAAGCAAAACCCCAGGTAATTGAACAGGAAGCTCCCAAGGAGATCTTCACCGTGGTTGAGGAACAACCTACCTATCCCGGTGGCGATGAAGCCCGTATCAAGTTTTTACAGGAGAACATGAAGTATCCTGAAGAAGCAAAAGAATTGGGTGTACAGGGAAAAGTTTTCGTGACTTTCGTCGTTGAAGTCGACGGATCCATCACAGATGTTAAAGTCCTCAGAGGAATCGGATCCGGTTGCGATGATGAAGCTATCCGTGTCGTTAAATCCATGCCGAGATGGGTTCCCGGCAAACAAAGAGGTGTGCCTGTTCGCGTACAGTTCAACCTGCCTATAAATTTCAAACTTCAATAGTGAATTGAGAAAAAGGGATTAACCCTCTATCGATAGAAAGAAGCTGTCACAGTGTTGTGGCGGCTTTTTTTATACTCTCAATTTTTAAAAACGAATTTATCCTTGCCCAAGACGCAGTCCACCTCAGCCGCAAAGGTGAAGTGTGGAATATCCGGTTTGTGTCAAAAAGATATTTTCAGACAACATTTCTTAACAATTATTTGACACTCATGTTGTATTAATGTATTTTTATACCAGCAAGAATGTAATTCATTCTTCAAAAATGAAACGAACTCTGATTATTTCATTTCTCATTTTTGCAGGGATTTTCAATTTATTTTCTCAACCCTGGCCGAAAACGTATCCTCAATGGTCAGGTTCATTTGAGGAATCTTTAATTGAGACCTATGATAAAGGCTATATATTTCTACTTCAGTTAGCTAGTCAGAATAATAAATATTTTGTGATTGTAAAAACTGATATTAATGGGAACGTTTTGTGGGATAAATATATTGGAAATAGTAATACATTTTTTCGAGTTGGCCAATTTACCAATACCAGTGACAATGGGTTAATATTGTGTTCTGGGGTTAATACGTATGATCCCGGTGGTTCATCTGATCCAATAATTATTAAATTTAATCAATGTGCAGAATTAGAATGGTGTTCAGATATTAATACTCCCAATATATTTGATTATGCAGATCGAGTGAGACAAACGCCTAATGGCGATTATATTTTACTTACGTACGGTTCCGATCCCAACCCAATAAACAGGATTCAACTTTATAAATTAAACAGCACGGGTGATTTATTATGGAAACATAATTATCCAGGGGATAGCGTCATTTTTGATGAAGATGGATCTGATTTAACGATTTTAAATGATGGATACTTGATTACAGGCACCTGTTTTTCTCCTGATTCCGGTCAAACAGGGGGAGGCTATGAAAGACCATACTATATCAAGACCGATACTGCGGGGAATGAACTATGGCGGTTAGCATATGGTCGGAATAATGGATATCAAGGATTTCCAGGTTTTTATACATTACTAAGTACGTCCGGTAACTTTTATAATGTCGGGTGGCATAGCAATTATTGTGATACACCTGCACTTTTTAAATGTTTGAGTAATGGAACTGAAGGATATTACAAGGATGTTATCCCTGAAGCATGCCCCGGGGGCGATGGATCATTGAATTGGCTTAATGATAGTACTTTTGTGCTTTTTGCAGGAGGAACAGTTAATAGTTCAACTGTACTCAAGTGGATGAGATTGGATACCTTAGGAAATGATTTATATTTCAAAGTTTTTCCCGACGGATGGATTTCTCACACAGGATATTCAGTTGTTACATCCGATAAAAAAATTGTTGCAATTTCTGATAAAAATCTACAAATCTATTTCTATAAACTAAACTCCAACTTTGACTTTGACAGCATCTATACACATCCTTACGTTTACGATAGCCTATGCTCACATCAAATTGTTTCAGACACTATCGATCCCAATTGTGATTTGATTGTAAGTATTGATGATTCAAAGAACAATCCGCAGAAATGGTAACTAATCAGTTTTAAAAA
>PLMO01000117.1 GCA_003142515.1 Bacteroidales bacterium | reverse complement strand
ATAAAGGTGTTGAAAACAACCACATACCCCACACCCAGCCAGGCATGCACCGTAACTGACTGCAGGTGTAAGGTAGTTATTTCTTTTACAGAAAAAGGCAGGATAAAGAGAAACCCGAAAAAAGAGACCCATTTTAAAATCGTAATCGTGTGGTATTTTGCCACCATGGGTTTGATCAGCACGAGGTACATTGCATAACACAGCATGTTGAGCATCACCAGGATATCGCCAGCAAAAGAGTTTGTGCTCATATTCACAATTCTCCCGTAAAGAAGCAGGATCAAGGCCCCTGCGGCCCCGAGCACGATCCCAATAATTTTGACAAAAGTTACCTTTTCATGGATGAGGATGCTTGCAAAAATCAGTACAAATATAGGATTCATCACATGTATGATGGATGCATCCACGGGTGTGGTCAGGTTCAGCCCTTCATAAAACAAGGCCTGGTTAGCGGCAAAACCCAGCAGCCCGCACAAGGCAAGCATCAGCAGATCTTTCCGTGCAACTTTTTCCCGGATAAACCATCGTTGGAAGATCCAGAATAGAAGAACGGCTCCCAGGGAGCGCATGAATAACAATTGCATGGGATGGAACGGAACAGGCATCAGGCTTTTCCCGATCATGTAATGCATCCCGAAAATGATCGTTACCAGGAGCAGCGCCAGGTGGGCTTTGTAGTTCCGGTTCATGAATGAATATTGGAACGGCAAAAGTAAAGAAATAAAAAGCTTGCCGGAAGTGAGCAAAAAAAAGAGGCTCCGCGGGAAGCCTCTTTTTTGCCTTAACAGAATGTTATGAGATCTTAATTTCTTTTTTAATATCCAGTCGTGCATCCTCTTTTTTGGGAAGCATGACTTTCAGGATGCCATTTTCATAGTCGGCTTTGATCTTGTCGAGATCAACGGTACGGGGAAGTGTAAACGACCGGCTGAAAGAACTGTAGTGAAATTCTTTCCGGGTGTAATTCTTTGTTTCCTCTTCCTTCTCATCCCTGACCTCAGAAGAAATTGTCAGGATGTTATTTTCCAGATGGATTTTAAAGTCATCTTTTTTTAACCCGGGAGCGGCAAGTTCCAGCTCAAAGGCATCAGGGTGTTCAAGGATGTTGGCTAAAGGGTCCATCCCCTTGCGGTTGAAGAAATCAACAAGATCGTTGTCAAAAAAATTCTGAAAAACATCTGATAAAGCGTTCGGTCTGTTAAATCTGATGATACTCATAATTCAATCCTCCATTCATTAAATTAAACATTTGAATTGTGATCATCATACATCAATTTTTATACCACCGGATTTTTCATATAAGAATCAGACAAAATGACGCAATTCAACAAAATTATTACGACGATGTGTCATTAATGATTCTTATATACTTTATTATCAGTCAATCAGTTCCCAATTCCCTCACCCACACATCCAGCATCCAGCATCCACTTCTCGTCTTGCCGATTCACCAGTTCACCGGTTAATATTATCTTACAAACAAAAGCTCCCTATACTTGGGTAATGACCATATTTCATCATCAATAAGGAGTTCCAGTTTATTGGTATGATAACGGATTTTCTCGAAATAGGGGAAAACCTGTTCACAGTAAGCAAAGGCTTTGTCTTCGGCATCATTCAGCTTATTGGCTGATTTTCTTGTTTCAAGCATTTCACTCACCAGCGATTTTACCCGGGCAATATGTTCGGAGATCTCCGTAATGGTTTCGACCTGGTTCCCTGAAACTTTCGAAAAGGTATGGCGGTCGAGGACTTCATTCAGCCTTTGTACACATTCACAAAGTATGTTCAGGTATTTAATAGCTCCCGGGATGATATGGTTGGTTGCAAGGTCGCCCAGCACCCGTGATTCGATCTGAAGTTTCTTTGAATAATCTTCCAGATAGATCTCATGCCGGGCTTTCAGTTCACGGCCGGTCAGCACTTTATTTTCTTCAAAAAGTTTGATGGTCTTTCTAGAAACCAATGCCTTGATCGCTTTGGGAGTAGTGCTATGGTTGGAAAGTTTTCTTCGGGTAGCTTCTTCGATCCATTCCTTGCTGTAATTATTTCCTTCAAAAAGGATATTCCGGGATTCCAGGATGTATTTTCGGAGGACATTAAAAATCGCGTCATCCTTGCTGACTTTGTTTTTGATTTGCTGATCAACCTCTTTTTTGAATTTCTGCAGTTGATCAGCAAGAATAAGGTTGAGCACGATCATGGCCGGCGCACATGTCTGCGAACTTCCGACCGCACGGAATTCAAATTTATTACCGGTAAAGGCAAAGGGAGAAGTTCGGTTACGGTCGGTTTCATCGACCAGGATCTCCGGGATTCGCGGGAGGTTCTTGAACAGGTTTGCTTTTCCTTTCCGCGTTTTAAGGATGATCTTTTTATCACTTTTTTCGATCATATCGATCATAGCGGAAAGATGAGTTCCGAGAAAAACGGAAATAATTGCTGGCGGGGCTTCATTGGCACCAAGCCGGTGATCGTTACCCGGCGTTGCGATGATGGAACGGATCAGATCTGCATGGTCATGCACAGCCTTAATAATGTTGACAAGAAAGGTGAGGAATTGATGGTTTTTCTCCGGGGTCTTGCCGGGAGAAAGCAGGTTCTCTTTAGTGTTTGTCGCCAGCGACCAGTTATTATGCTTGCCGGATCCGTTCACGCCGCTATAAGGTTTCTCGTGAAAGAGAACCGTAAAGTCATGCCGTCTGGCAATCGTCTCCATCAGGTTCATGATAAGCTGGTTATGATCAACCGAAAGATTGGCTTCCTCAAAAACCGGGGCACATTCATACTGGTTGGGGGCAACTTCATTATGCCTTGTTTTGATGGGGATCCCAAGGCGGTGGGCTTCAATTTCAAGTTCCTGCATGAAGGCAATCACCCGCTGGGGAATAGCGCCCAGGTAATTATCCTCCAGTTGCTGGTCCTTGGCGGAAGCATTCCCGAAAAGCGTACGACCGGTCAGGACCAGATCTGGACGGGCAGCATAAAGTGCACTGTCGACAAGGAAATATTCCTGCTCCCAACCCAAGGTGGCATTGACCTTTGTTACATTGGAGTCAAAGTAACGGCACACGTCCACGGCCGCCTTATCAATGGCAGCCAGCGACTTCAACAGCGGGGTCTTATAATCCAGCGCTTCGCCGGTATAGGAAACAAACAAGGTTGGGATGCACAGGGTTCTATCAATGATGAAAGCGGGAGATGTGGGGTCCCATGCAGTATATCCGCGGGCTTCGAAGGTCGAACGCATGCCTCCGCTCGGGAAACTCGATGCATCGGGTTCATGCTGTGAAAGCTGACTTCCGCTGAAATTCTCCATGGCTTTTCCTCCTTCGACCGGATCCAGAAAAGAATCATGCTTCTCTGCCGTCAGACCGGTAAGGGGAAAAAACCAGTGGGTGTAATTGGTTGCTCCCTTGGCCAGTGCCCAGGCTTTCATCCCGGCTGCAACCTGGTCAGCGGTTTTCCGGTCGATCCTTTCTCCTTTTTCGATCGAATTTATTACCTGACGAAACGTCTCCGCCGTAAGGTATTTCTTCATGGCAGAATAGTTGAACGTCAATTCCCCGAAATAATCCGATGCTTTTCTTTCCGGGAATTCTACGGGTTTGCGCTTATGCTGGATAGAAATTTCCAACGCCATAAAACGAATATTTTCCATTTTCAGTGATTAAGATTAAACAAATTAAAATGCATACCGGTTTATCCGCAATGCAGGTAAGCTTTGACAAGCTTCAGAACCTCTTTTTCATTGTCCTGAATGCTTGCACGAAGCTGCTCATCATTATAACTCCTCAGTTTTTTGATGATGCCGTCGAGGATCTGATGAGGGAAGACATTGAATTTTTCATAAATCGCCCGTTGCTTTTCAAGGCAATCGGCCGAGTGCCAGCAGGAATCGGGAAGTTGCTTCAAATGCGTTGTATGGCTTTTATGTTTTTCTTCAAAGATATTTACGTCTACATAGGATTCTTTTGCAATGCTCAATGCGTTGTTCATGGTCAGGCCATGCCTTGCTGCCACGGTCAATCCGGCTAGCAGCAGGTAAATGTCGGCCGATCCATCCGGGCAGCGGAATTCAACTGTTTGCCAGCGGTTAAAATCCCGTTCACAATCTTTTTCATTGGGATTGCAATCGGAGATCATGCTGCTATTTGAATTCCAGCCTAGGGGAACCCTTACCAGGACAGACCGGTTCCGGTCACCCCAGCAGATGTTGGTAGGTGCTTCCTGGTGGGGAACCAACCTGAAATAACTCGTGGGGATGGTGTTTCCGAAGGCAGTCAGCGATTGTGCAAGGTCAACATAACCGGCGATGATTTTTTTTGCCATATTGGAAAGCAAACCATCTTCCAGCATCGCATTTTTGTTGTCCTTCATCAGTTTGGTATGGATGTGAAGGCCGCTACCGGCTTTACCGGTCGTGATTTTGGGCGCAAAGGTGGCCGTTACACCATATTTGTATGCCAGGCAACGCAACACCCATTTTGCGATGAGAATCTGATCAGCGGCTTCTTCCAGCTTTACCGGGATAAATTCGATTTCGCTTTGCTCATAGGTAAAGCCTCCTTCCGAAAAGTTACCTACTTCCGAATGCCCGTATTTGATGTTTCCACCGCATTTGGCAATGGCCCGCATAGCTTCCATACGAAGACCTCCCCATTTTGTGAAAGGAGGTGATTCATGATAACCACACTCATCTACGACTTCATAAGCGGAATCCTTGTCACTGATGATGTAATACTCCAGTTCTCCCATCACTTCAAAGAGCATCCCGGTTTGCTCCTGCAATACCTGGTGAGATTTCCTGAGGATATATTCGGGTGAATTGGCAAAAGGCAGGCCGTCCTTGTCATAGTACGAACAAAGAACATCCAGTGCCGGAACCTCCGAAAAAGGGTTGACAAAAGCAGTACGGTATCGCGGGATCACGTATAAGTCGCTGGAACCGGGTTGCACGTAATGCGGAAACAGGCTGGAACCGTCAACCCGTTCTCCTGCACTGAGCATACTGTCGAGGTGGAGTTTGCTGTTGATTATGAAGTTCAGCGTCTTTAACCTTCCGTCGGCTCCGGCATAACGGAAATTGATCATTTCAATTCCATTGGATTCAATGAAACGGATAAGATCGTTTTTGGTGAAATCCTGGCTTGGCTTTTCGAGAAATCGGATAAGCGGGTTCGGGTTCAGCGCTAAAGTATCTTTCATAAATGTTCGTTACTTGTCAGTGGAGCATCGGCAAAATTAATAAATTTTCCTAATTTTGACACTTTGCCTTCAATCAATATAAACCCGAAGAATGCTTACCGGAACGCATGAAGTAATCGTCTTTACCGGCTTTCTAACGTTCATCATCCTGATGCTCAGCTTAGATCTCGGGGTGATTAATAAAAGAAGTCATGCTTTTACTTTTCGGGAAGCATTATTGTGGACCATATTCTGGGTCGGACTGGCCATAATGTTTTACCTCCTGATCCGGTTCTTTGGTAACCAACTGCATGGGATCCGAGACAAAGCGGATATCCAGGCCCTGATCAATCATTACCATCATCCTATCAGCATTATCAATTACGATCTTCCAAAAGCCATTGAGGATTACAACCGCAACCTTTCGCTCGAATACCTCACCGGTTACCTGATCGAATATTCGCTTTCAGTGGATAACATTTTTGTGATCATTATGATCTTTCTTTCTTTTAATATTGAACAACGATATTACCACCGGGTGTTATTCTGGGGGATCCTGGGCGCCATCGTCATGCGGTTTCTCTTCATCTTCGTGGCCAGTGCCCTGATCGAACGTTTTGAATGGATCCTGATGGTATTTGGCGTCATTCTGGTTTACCTCGGGATCAAACTGGGATGGGAATTCTTTTCAGGGAAAATTGCAGAGAAGATTGATACGCACCATCATCCGATTGTGAAATTCATTTCCCGTTTTTTTTCCGTTACCGCTGAAAAATCCGGCCAGCGATTCTGGATCAGGCAAAGAGGAAAAATCTTTATTACGCCCCTGCTCATCGTCCTGATCATCATTGAATTCTCCGATGTGCTTTTCGCTGTTGATTCCGTTCCGGCAGTGTTTTCCGTGACCCGCGATCCACTGATCGTTTTCTTCTCAAACATTTCTGCCATCCTGGGGTTGCGTGCACTTTTCTTCCTCGTCATGAATGTCATGAACCGGTTCCGCTTTCTGAAGCTGGGACTTGCATGCCTATTATCATTTATTGGGGTGAAGATGATTTTTCAACTGAACATCTCAACAAACCATTCGCTCGGTATAATCATCGGGATCTTGTCGGTATTTGTTTTGCTTTCTATGATCTTTCCGGAAAAAAAGAATCATACTGCTTAATAAAATTTCTCTGTGAACCTCTATTTTATCTCTGTGGATCTCGGTGTAACTGACTTTTTCCCGGAATGGAATTACACAGAGTGTCACAGAGAAGGCACAAACCCGCCGATAGGCAAGGATTCACAGAGATCAGGTAATTTTTGCAGGTTAACCGGAATAATATTTTTCCAGCAACTCCTTCGCCGCTGAATACGGACTAATCTTTCCGGCAATGACATCCGTTTCCATTTTCTTCAATTTGTGAGTGATATCTCTGCAGGAGTAGAAGCTGGTTTTTAGCGATTCATCGATGGCGTCGAAGAGCATCTGGCGAGCCTGTTCCATGCGCCGACGCGTAAAAAATCCTTTTGCTGAAGTAAAGGTACAAAAATCTGAGATGGTTTCCCACACATTCGTGATCCCTTCGCGGGTTTGTGCTGAGCAGGTTTCCACAACCGGGATCCATCCCGATTCGGGGGGTGGAAAAAGATGAAGGGCATTGGAATATTCGGCTTTGGCTAAGTTTGCTTTTGCAATATTATCGCCGTCGGCTTTGTTGATGAAGATGGCGTCTGCCATTTCGATGATCCCGCGTTTGATCCCCTGCAGTTCGTCGCCGGCGCCCGCAAGCATGAGAAGGAGGAAGAAATCCACCATGGAATGAACTGCAGTTTCCGACTGGCCTACTCCGACTGTTTCAACCAGGATCACATCAAAACCGGCAGCTTCGCAAAGAATAATGGTTTCCCTCGTTTTACGGGCAACGCCGCCCAGGGAACCGGCAGAAGGAGAAGGGCGGATAAAGGCATCAGGATCGGTGGCCAATTCTTCCATGCGGGTTTTATCACCGAGGATGCTGCCTTTTGAACGGCTGCTGCTCGGGTCGATCGCCAAAACCGCCAGCTTATGCCCGTTTGCTGTAAGATGTTTGCCAAGTGCTTCGATGAAAGTGCTTTTCCCCACGCCGGGAACGCCGGTGATGCCAATCCGGATTGAGGATGGAGGATGGAGAATGGAGGATGGAGGATGGAGGATGGATTCTTGATTTTCGATCCTCGATCCTCGATCCTCGATCCTCGATTTTAGATTCTCGAGCTTGATCTCCGATTTCAGGCATTCCGCAATGATCTCCTGCGCCTTCTCTTGGTGGGATTTTAGCGAGCTTTCAACAAGGGTGATGGCTTTGCTGAGAACCGTTCTGTTTCCTTCCCTGATACCTTTCACAAAATCGGCCACACTCAAGGGTTTGCGTTTTCCGGATCTAAGTTTCCGGATCGCCTCTTCATTGATCTGAGAAGGTTGTTCGATCCCTGCCATGACGTTCAGGGCACTTTTATGTTCTTTGCTTTCCGTCATCTCAATTCTGTTGAAATACAATTTCCCATGCATTATGATTCTGGTACAGATCTGCAGGCCGGACGATCTTTCCATCACACAGATGTTTGAATTCACTCGGTTCGTGATGACTCTTCCGGTTCCAGCCGCAGGTCCTTGCATATACCTTCAAAACCAATTGAGAACAATAAAAGGAGTCATCGGAGTTAATGAAATCAAAGCTATAGGGGGAACCGACAATTTCCGATGCATGGTTGCAGGCTTTTTCCATCTCCTGTCTACCACAGAACCTGGGCTTCAAAATCACAAAATCATCGGTTTTTAAAAAGAATTCCTGCAGTTCATGAATGATCACTCCTTCTGCAGTGGCTTCAATGACCTTTTCTAAAGGCATGACCATGGCTGTATGGGTCCAGTAGCCTTCAATGAAAATATTTGAGATCTGGAAATCCCTTCGCGACAGTAAGATCATGCCTGGCCTCACTACTTTCCTGATTTTGTCAAGGTCAAGGTTTGAACACCTGAATTTACGCCCAAACCGCCAGGTTATATATTTTGAAACCCTGATCAAAGGTGTGCAATAGTATAGGAATTTCGGGTTCCAGGGGATCATAGTTCAATACTTGGAACGAAGGTAATAAAAAAAATGGCATTAGGCATTAGGCACCAGGGACCAGGCAAGAGGCACAAGGCACAAGGGACCAGGCAAGAGGCACAAGGCACAAGGGACCAGGCAAGAGGCACAAGGCACGAGGGACCAGGAACTGGAGATCAGAAACAGTTGATATCTGTATTTGAAAAGTTTGTCAGAAATCATTATTTCGGATTTTGGTCAAGTTTTTTTATTAATGAATTTATCATTTTACTAAGTTCTTCAGTTTTGTCATTCAAATGGTTTCTTTGTTCTTTGGTTAGATACTTCAGCCCCAAAGCAATGGTAAGAAAAGTATCCAACTCATACAATGAACCACGGGAGATTTTCAGGAACTGGATATAGTTTTTCCCACTTTCTCTCCCATAACCTTCAGCGATATTTGCAGGAATAGATGTTGCAGCTCGTCTGATTTGACTGGTTAATCCATATTGTTCCCTGTCCGGGAATAAAGAAGTCACAGAATAAATTTCCATGGATAACACAATACCCTTCCTCCAAATCTCCAGATCCTTATAAGATTTTATCACCTTCTTATCCATATTCATGTTTTATCAAAAATCTTTCATTCTTTCCCCTTTGTTCCTCATCCCTCGTGCCTGATGCCTTGTTTTTACAAAGGTAAAATATTTTCAAGCCTACTGAAAATTCTGCAAAAAGTTGCTACTTTTGCAATCCCATTCCTCTCCGTAGCTCAGTTGGTAGAGCAATTGACTCTTAATCAATGGGTCGCAGGTTCGAGCCCTGCCGGGGAGACAGGACAAATGGTAAAATGTTAGATGGCGAAATGACAAAACTATTTCGCCATCTTGCCATTTGCCCATCTTGCACTTTGCAATTTACCCTTTTGCTTATTTCAGAATTGTCTCATAAAACAATCAAAAGTATCCAGTTTCATTCAGTTGAATGGGGATTTGAGGGGGTGAAGAATCAATTTGTCTTGATTGAAAATTTATTTTCTTACCCCCAGATTGTGACCCCTTGAAAATCCTTTTTTAATCTGGTATCTTTGTGATTTTAAATCAACATTAAAAAAAGATTATAAGTAAAGGTACTTGTAACATATTGATTTATTGAACTATGGTTTTTATTGTTAGATACACCTATCTAATATAAAAATTGGATGATATATGACCCCTCTTTACAACCGTAATATTATATTCACAAAGACTCCTTTAAAACATTCATTTCGTTATAAGGATATTTTTCAGATTTACCCGTTGAAAGATCCAAGATCTCCAAAGCATTCCTATTGTATGGACTTTCCAATGATCATTGAGTATTTGGTTGATGAAAATTACAAAGTAGAAGTCCAATACGAACCGGGGTCATTCAAAGATTGGTTACAAGAAAGTGGAAAGCAAATTATCTCAAAAAATGTAATTTTCTATCTACTGTCATCGGTCACCAATCACCGTTTCTTTGATTATCCTGCTGGTTCAGGAAGTTGGGTGATGGAATGGCCAGAGGAAATTACTGAAGATATAAATAAAAGACGAAGTGAATGGAGATTAAACCAGTATTATTTCCCTGAATCACCGGCAGTTCGTGAAATGGAGTCTCTTGTAGAAACTGACACTCCTAAAATTCCTCTTATCCCCCATAATTTATATTATTACACAGATCCTGTTGATGGTTCAAATAAGATAATTACTTTTCCATCGTCTATAAATCTTATTTTAGATAAATATTTTCAACTCCTTCCTGAGGATAAACGAGTGGTTGACTCGTGTATAAGTTTGATAAATGGTGGTATTACAATTGAATCAACAGTCCCAAGTTTAAGTATTATTGCGTTCATCTCTTCAATTGAAACCCTTGTAAACTATGAGTATAGGGATGAAAATAAGAACATTGAATTTGAATGTCCTGAATGTCAAACGTTAACAAAGTCACCATTTAAATGTCAAAAATGTGGACGTCCAATTTGGGGAATTAATCACAAATACCGTGAGTTTCTCAAAACATATGTTGATGGACGTACTAGGTCTATAAAAAAATTCAAGAGATATTACAATCTTCGATCGAACATAACCCATAATGGACTTTTACTGATTGGTGACAATCATCTTGAATGGGGGAAATTCGAGTCATCAAGAGAACAATATATTACAAGAGTGGAAATAAAACAGTTAGCAAGGTTGAGTTTGGTCAATTGGTTATTGAAAAGAGAGAAACATAATCAGTAATCTAAATATAAATATCAAAAAGTATGAAAACTTGTTATCTCTGTGATGTTGAACTCAATGAACTAAATAAAAGTGAGGAGCATATTCTTTTAAATGCAATTGGTGGAAAGTTGAAATCAAGGGATCTACTTTGTAAAGAATGTAATTCAAAAATTGGTAATAAACCTGATGCTGAACTGGCAAGAGAATTGAATTTTCTTTCATCATTTTTTCAGGTTGATCGGGATCGTGGTGAAAATCAACCATTAAAGGGAGGATCAACTGCTAGTGGTGAGACCTATGATTTATATAATGGCACTACACCTGTACTTTCAAAAATTAAATACAAGGAAGAACAGACTAATCAAGGAGTTAAATTTTCAGTAACTGTTAGAAATGAGAGAGAACTTCGGAAGATTTTCACGGGTTTAAAAAAGAAAAAATATCCGGGACTTGATGTCGAAGATGTTGTTAAGAAAAGTGTTTTGAAAAATGAACAATTACGGGAACCGTTAAACTACAAACAACAAGTTGGGACTGATATATCACTAAAATCCGTTTTGAAATCTGCCATTGACTTTTATGTTTTCATTCGCTCGGAAAAGGAAGAAGTTAAACATTTGTTTAAATATCTTACATCGAGTGAGGTTTTTAACGGTATTAAATGTTTCCATGTTGATGACGGATTTTATCAAATTGGGGTTGGGGAAGTATCACATAATATTTTTCTTGTTGGAGATAAAAAGAGTAGGATACTTTACTGCTATCTCGAATTTTTTAGTTCTTTCCCGTTTCTGATCACCTTATCATTAGATTACGGAGGTGAATCTTTCTCATCTTCTTATTCCTATGATGTCATTTTACAAAGGAAAATCAAAAAGACATTCAACTTCCCAATAAATAGAGTAATAGTTGAAACAAAAATCTTACATCCTAACATAGTGGAGATAGCAAATAGAAGATTATTAAGGACGATGGGACTTGTGGATACTGGATTATTTCATTCTTTTATAAGGAAAGTGGTCGAAAAGGAAAGAGCAAAGATGTTAGAAAAGTATCCGGGTATAAAAAATTTTAATGAAGAACAAAAAAACGAACTTCTCTCAAAAGTAAACCCACGATTATCAGAATACATTGTAAGAAACGGCATAATAGTAGAGAGAAGAAAGTGAAAAATTGTTGGTCAGGATTGGAAAAAACGCTCACTTTGACCAGTCCTCGCCGGAGCAACCTGACCGCCTAAACCCATTAATATTTAAGAATTTAGGGCGGTCAACAAAAATCGGCAAAGGGTGGTCAAGTACTCCGGTTTTTCCACTACTTAAATAACGCAAATTCAGTTTCATCCATGGTTTGTTAAATTACTTTTTGAAAATTTAACATTCAGGGGGTTGAAAAAAGATTAAAATGATTACTTTTGTAAAAAATTTAAAGATCATGAAAAAATATATACTCTTTGCAACCGCAATGATCCTGGTTTCCACTGGTTTTTCACAATACGTTTTATCGTATAAGAACAATGCCCTTATAAAGGGGGATGTCATCCTTTCGAAGGAGGTCCAATATGTCGATCCCAGTAGTGCAGGCCTGAACCAGATCTGGGATTTCTCGAAGATTACTTTTAACGGCACCGATAACAGTAGCCGCATCCTTTCAAGCCCGACGGCAAAACTGGAAGGCGTCAGCGATTACAATATACTCCTGAGTGAAGGAGGTGGGCGCGAATATTACTTGAATATGACACCCACAGACCTTACTGAAAAGGGATATACGGCCAAGGATCTTACCATGGTCTATTCTGACCCCGTGCTTAAAATGATCTATCCTTTTACTTACGGTGAAAGTTTCACTGATAAATATGTGGGTTCGGCTTTGTTCCAGGGGTTAACGAAAATTGACGTGAGCGGGGATAATACGGTTACGGCTGATGCTTTTGGCACGCTGATCCTCCCCAACCTCACCCTGATCAATACCCTGAGGGTCAAAACCGAAAAAACGGGAGTGGAAGTGAATCCCTGCAGCTCGAACGTAGTGCGCATCCTGAAATATTCCTGGTATGCTCCCGGGTACCGCTACCCGGTGCTGGTCATCACGACCATTGAGTCAAAAACCACCGGGCAGGAGCCAGTGATCACGAAATCAGCTACCATCAATGTTCAGCAGCCTGTAAATACCGAAACGGTGGGCGATGTTCCCGAG
The DNA here is from genome assembly GCA_003142515.1 of Bacteroidales bacterium. Lineage (GTDB taxonomy): Bacteria > Bacteroidota > Bacteroidia > Bacteroidales > FEN-979 > FEN-979. The sequence goes on along the minus strand of PLMO01000117.1, from coordinate 7,936 downwards.
CCTCAGCCCCAGGCCACGAATGATATTGCCGTGAGTGTTTATCCCAATCCTTTCAACGAAAAATTCAACTTTAATTATTTCCTAAGGAAGCAGATGCCTGTTAAAATTGCCCTGTACGATGTGATCGGGAAATTCACCAAGCTGGTCCTGCAGTCTGATATGCAGGCCGAAGGTATCCATACCGGCGAGATCGATGCTGAGGAACTGAACCTGACCCCCGGGATGTATTACCTGAGGTTTACCTTTGAAAACCAGGTGGTGGTGAAGAAGGTGGTAAAGCTGTAAAACATTTTTTCCGATTTTATTCACAACCTGGCAGATTATCTTTATTCTTCCATGCTGAATATCCAGTCCTTCTTTTATGGTTGATGGAAAATGTGTGCCGAACGACTTGTAAGATTCGTCCTTTTCAAAACTTTTTTCATTTTTTTCTTGACTTTTGAAAATTGTGTATTACATTTGCAGTGTACTATTACACTAATACACTATTAAAATGGTCAAAATTGAAAATTTAACCTTCTGGTATTCAAAACAAAACAGAATATTTGAAAAACTGAACCTGGAACTGAATGCGGGCCATATCTACGGTCTTTTGGGAAAAAACGGTGCAGGGAAGACCACGCTTTTAAAACTGATCTGCGGACTTTCGTTCCCGAAATCCGGGACCGTGACCCTTGATGGCCTGATCCCGGCGAGACGTGAACCGGGCTTTTTAGCGGATATTTTTCTCGTTCCGGAGGAGATTTCCGTCCCTTCCCTCACCCCGGGAAAATTCGCTGATATCCATAGCGGCTTTTATCCGGAATTCGATCCTGCCCAATTCGGGGAATTCCTGGAAAAATTCAAGCTAGATGCAGATCAGAATTGTTCCGGAATGTCTCATGGCCAAAAGAGAAAAGCGATGATTGCATTTGCACTGGCCACCAACACCCGATATCTATTCCTTGATGAACCTACCAGCGGTTTGGACATCCCCTCCAAAGCTGCCTTCCGGAGCATGCTTGCCGCATCTTTTTCGGAAGAGAAAACAATCATCCTCTCAACCCACATGGTTCGGGATCTTGAAAGCCTGATCGACAGCGTGATCATCCTCGAAAATCACAATATCATCCTGAACCATCCGCTGGATCAGATTGCCCAGAAACTGACCTTTAGCCATTCCTCATTATCATCTTCCCCCGGTGAAATAATCTATTCCGTAAAAAGGGAACTAGGCACGACCATGATTTCACTGAATCCTTCAGGCATCACAGGAAATGTGGATCTTGAAACCCTCTTCAATGCCTGCATCGACATCCCGGATAAATTATCATCCTATTTCAAACATTAATTTCCCGAACCATGAACGATACCCTCAACATGAACCGCTTTTGGCTGCTGGTCAGGCGGCAATGGACAGAAAATAAAAAAATATATCTCCTTTTATGGGGCGTGATCTCACTTTCCTTTGTGGCTCTATCCGTCTTCTACTCCGAAAGAAATGACATGCAATTATTCTATATTCTGTTATTTTGTTTTGGAGGATGTGTGATGGTAACAACCCTGTTCAGCCGATGGTCGGATTTCGGTCGCTCCTCTTTTTTCCTTCTTCTACCAGCATCTGTAACCGAAAAATTTCTGTGCGGGTTGTTTTATGGTATTATTCTGTTTATTCCTGTTTACTGTCTGAATTATTTTTTTTGCACATATATTGTTACTTACCTGATCATTTTGCTGGTCCCTAATAATCTTCTGTCATTTTCAGCAGTAATTTCAGGAGGAATAAACGAAATTTCATCCACTCCATTCAGCACCTATGTCGTCATTCTTCTGACATTTCTGTTTGCACAGTCACTTTACATGATCATTGCGGTACGATTCAAAAAAAAGCAGATTTTGATCTTTTTGCTGACAATTATGGCAATCCTGGTACTTTATGGTAACGGGATGAATATCCTGATGTCAAACATCGCACACGTCCCTCGGGGATCTGTCAGGCCTCCTGGAATAATACTGACATTTCTTTCCCCTGATTTTGGTTATGGAAAATCTATTGTTAACCAAGCAAGTTTTGAATACTTTTCTTTTATCAAAGTGATCTGGTATTTAAATAATCTGATTTGGTTCGTTGTTTTTTTCATGTTATATCTCACAGCCTGGTTCAAACTTAAGGAACGCGAATTATAAAAAGCCAACGAAATGAATTTTAGCGAAAATCAATCCATTTACATTCAGATCACGGAATTTGTGAAAGAACAGATCCTTTTGAACAAATGGCAGAAGGAGGAGAAAATTCCATCGGTCCGTGATCTGGCTGCCGAACTTCAGGTTAACCCCAATACCGTGATGCGGGCGTACGATTTTCTTCAGCAGCAGGGAGTCATTTACAACCGCAGAGGGATCGGAAACCACGTCTCATCTGATGCAGGAGAGAAGATCCTTACCGCGAGAAAAGAGAAGTTCCTGCAATCAGAGCTCCCAGTCCTTTTCAAAAATATACTTCTTCTCGGGATCGGATTTGATGAACTGGAACGCCTTTATAAAAGTTTTGTAAATGAAAAACGTAAGCATTAAACCCAATTAATTCATTAGATATTTAAAATACTTCGTAACCCTTTACTACCTTTGGTATTGCTCATTATAAACAGATTCACCCAATAGATGAACGGATTAGCATACGATTTTACCGATAAACAGGTGTCCCCTTGGGGCGGTCTAAGGCTGATTGAGGAGACGTACCGAAGAAGTGGATTAAAGGAGTTCCTAAAAGGAGAAGACTTGGATTTGCCCATACCTGGCTCAAATCGAGGGTATGATCCAGTAGATTTGGCCGAGGGATTTATGGTAAGTACGATCTTGGGGGCAACCCGGTTAGCCCACTCTGGTACTCTCCGGAACGATAAAGTTGTGCAAAGGATTTTTGGCTGGAAAAAAGGAATGGGAGGCCAAAGCACCTTCACTCGTTTCTTTAAAAAGTTTACTATGGAACGCAATGATAAGGTGTTCCCGGCCATCAACCGTTTTTGGTTCTCCCAATTGAAACTGGATAAGATGACCATTGATCTGGATTCCACTGTTCTTACTCGCCATGGTGTCCAGGAAGGAGTTGCCAAAGGATATAATCCCAAACGACCTGGCAGGGGCTCCCACCATCCACTGATTGCCTTTGTGGCTGAAGCAAAGATGGTTGCCAATGCCTGGATGCGTGATGGTAACAATGCGTCCAGTACGGATTTTACATATTTTTTCGATGAATTACAATCTATCATTCCTGTTGAGCGGATTGGTTTGATCCGTGCCGATAGCGGGTTTTGCAATGAAACCATAATGCACAAATTGGAAGAGAAACCATTGAATTACATTATGGCAACTCGTATGACGGGACCGTTGGTTAGACAGATATTTGATCATAAGAACTGGTTTCCGATTGAAAATGGTTATTGGACGAGTAGTTTTCAGTACCAGGCAAAGGGGTGGACAAAACCTCGCCGGATAGTTGTTGTTCGTAAAGACACAAGATTGCATCCGAATACTGGAGGCAAACTTCTCTTTCCTGAAATAGAAGAATTTGAGAGTTATACCTATGCTGCATTTGCAACAAATATGGATCTCTCAAACGAGTTAATCTGGCGATTATATAACCAGAGAGCTGATTGTGAAAACCGGATCCGTGAATTGAAGTACAATTACGGCATCGAAGGATTCTGTATGGAAGATTTTTACGCAACTGAAGCAGCTTTTCGTTGGACAATGGTGGCACACAACTTAATGAGTTTATTCCGGTTACAGGTGCTCAACCAAAAACACCATCCGGTTTTATCGACTATGAGGTTCCAATGCATTGCAATAGGATCTTATCTGGTTAAATCGGGTCGAAAAACGACCTTACTACTCTCTGCCAAAGAAAAACGAAGGCAATTTTTGGAGGGATTGTTCGCCAAAGTATCGAATTTATCACCCCCATTTCAAATTTCTAATGCATAAATTGGGTTAAAAATAGAATCGAATATGAAAAAAAGCAATATTTTTCTTGTAAGTGCCTTCTGCCTGGCGTTCTGCTGGACTCTCCTCATTGGCTGGTTCGCCGCTTCTGCGATCAATAATTACGTGCACGGAAAAAATCCTTATTTCGCCCGTACGCATCGTCAATATTTAGAGAGCAAGAAAAAGAGCTTTCCCTTACCTCTCAGCGAGCTGTGTATTTCAGGTGAAGGTACTGCAATCATAACCATCCTGCCGGGGAAAAAGCTGACCGTTCTTTCCGCGCCCCGGATTTGGAATTGTGTTTATTCGGATCTGAAAAACGGGAAATCAATGATCAGCTTCAAAAAACTAAAGGAATACAGTGATCCGGTTATAATAACACTCCCTGAAATTCCTTCTCTTTCTCTTGATAATTTTTCCGAAGTCACTGTAAAAGGATTGAACCAGAAGGAAATTCATATTCATTGTATAAGAGTCAATTCATTTATTTCCGACAGTTGTAAGATAGGGACACTGAGGCTTGATTTTACCAGGACGAGGGATCAGCAGGATATCTGTATTAAAAAATCCAACCATATTGACAACTTTATAGCTTCTGTTCAGGGATCCGGCAAACTCAGGATGGAAACTGCAGGGCAATTTAAGAATCAGATTTCCCTGTCGGATTCGATTAAGGTTGAAGCGACATATAATGTGATGAAGAGACTTTCAATAGGAAAAGAATCTAGTGTTCTGAATAAATAGATGTTCTGGTTACCGGACCATTCAAATCCACTTTCATCCGTTTTTCTATTCTCTAAATTTATCTTGGGTTTCCGTCCAATTACCTCTCTATTTCTCCTTTCCAAAGTCGTGTATTTAACCTCATAATCCGATTAAACAAATTAATACAAACACCCACTGAAGTTAGTCACAGTAATTAGCAAATATTCTTTAAAATAATTTACTCAAATGTTGCGTTAATTCGGTTATTTTTGCAGATCAATTAATCAAATATAATTTTATTAACAATTGGGGGTTTAAACGTACCCTAAAAGTGAAAAGCAGGGTATATTCAGGAATGTGATATTTCTTTCAAAACATGCTTGGAAAAGAACACGGATTTAAGAAATACAGGAAGAGTCTGATAAGTATACTGTTACTTATTATTTCCAATTTATTAATAGGACAAACAGCTCATGATACGCTTCCTTCCAAAGTTACCTTATCACAATGTATAACCTATGCATTGGCAAACCAATCTTTGATTAAACAATCCTTGCTTGATGAAGCCATTACAAGAAGAGAGATAAGAATAGCTCTGTCGGGCTGGTATCCGCAACTGGAATTTGATGCCAATGTGCAACATTATCTTCAGGCCCCATTATCCTATTATCCTAACCTGCTCAATCCATCAGCTCCGGAAATTTCTTTTCCCTCCACAGCAACTTATGTATCAGCAGGCATATTTTCTGCGAACCAGACTTTATACAGCAACAATTTATTATTTGCTGCCAGAACTTCCAGGGAACTCCGCAATCAGGCTTCAGAAAACACAGAAAATTCAAAGATTAATACCTATGTTGATGTAACCAAATCTTTTTTCGATGTGTTACTGACAGAGGAGCAGATTAAGGTTCTGAATGAAGATATACTTCGCCTGCAGCGTAATTATCAGGATGCTTACAGCCTTTATCAGAATGGTCTGACAGACAAAATAGACTATCAGCGTACTGAAATATCTCTCAGTAATGCTCAGGCACAAAAAAAATCTGCAGAAGAAACAGTAAAAGCTAAATATTCTGTATTAAAACAACTTATGGGAGTAGTTCCTGAAAAGCAACTAACGGTTTCATATGATTCTTCCAGATATGAAAATGAAATATTATTTGATACGACAAAGAATTTAGATTACAACAAACGTATCGAATATCAGCTGTTGCAGACTGCATTGAATCTGCAGAATTCTCAAATCAGCTATTACAGGTGGTCATTTATTCCAACTTTATCTGCTTTTTATGACTATGACCCGCTATACCAGAATAGCAATTTTTCTGATTTATATAATAAGAACTATCCAACTTCCCTGTTCGGCTTAAAATTAACAATTCCACTGTTTCAGGGAATGAACAGGCTGCAGAATCTGAGCAAGGCAAAGCTTCAATACCAACGGATCCAACTTGGAATGAACTATCTGAAAAGCGAGATTAACAGTGAATATACACTGGCTCTTTCCGGGTATATCAGCAACCTGAATGAGTTGAGGATCGCAAAAAACAATATCATCCTTGCAAAGGATATCTTTAACACTGTAAAGCTTCAGTATGATAAAGGAATTAAGGCATATCTCGAAGTTATAGTTTCTGAAACAGATTTACGGACATCAGAACTTAATTATTTAAATATACTTTTCCAGGTTCTTACCAGCAAGATGGATTTGGAAAAAGCTTTAGGAGACATAAAAATCAATTGACAATGGACATTTTTTTGCTGGTTGCTGATACCCGACTTTAAATTTTTAACACGATGTATAGAATATCTCACATAATAATATATTTTGCATTGATTGCAGGTTTGCTATCATGCAGTGAAAATGCAGCAAATAAAAAGACGGAAATGCCTGCCATACCCGTGACAGTTACTAATGTCAATTTAACAAAAGCTATATTCTACAATTCATATCCTGCAAATATAGTGGCATTAAAAGAGGTAGAGCTGCGCGGGCAGGTGAGCGGATATATAACAGGAATATATTTTGCCGAGGGGAAAGAGGTTCATTCGGGAGAAAAACTTTATGAAATTGACCGGCGCAAATACCAGGCAGCTTACGAGGCAGCTCAGTCAAATGTCAGGATTGCGGAAGCTAATCTTGAGAAAGTTCAGCGTGATGCCGACCGTTATACTGATCTGGCCAGGCAAGATGCAGTTGCAAAACAGCTTTCTGACAATGCAATGACAGATCTGAAAAATGCCAAACAGCAGGTGGATGTCGCGAATTCAGTATTGATCCAGGCTAAAACTGATTATGATTTTTCATTAATCAATGCACCTTTTGATGGCACAATAGGCTTTTCCAGTGTTAAACTGGGATCTCTCATATCTCCGGGACAGACCCTCCTTAATACTGTATCTTCAGATGAACCGATGGGAGTTGATTTTGAAATAAGCGAAACTGAGCTTAGCCGTTTCCAAAATCTGGAAAATGCGGTAATTACAAATAATGATACGACATTCCGAATCACTTTGCCCGATAATTCAATATATCCCTATATCGGAAAGATAAGTGTCATTGACAGGGCTGTTAACCCGCAAACAGGTTCAATCAGGGTCAGGATAACTGTTCCTAATCGTGAAAGAATACTTAAACCAGGCATGAGCTGCAAGGTTCTTGTGCTGAATGTAAATGCAGGTCAGCAGATGCTCATTCCATTTAAGGCAGTACTGGAGCAATTGGGTGAATATTTTGTCTTTATAATAAAAGATAAAAATGCCCGCCTTGCCGGTGGGCAGGTTGAACAGGTGAAAGTCTCACTTGGTCCCAGGGTTGCTTCAAATGTCATCGTATTGAAAGGGCTCAGTGGTGGTGAAAAAATCGTTATTGACGGCATACAGAAACTGCACGACGGTTCAGAGATTACNNCAATCGCCCCATCCCCAAAACAACAATAAAAAAAAAGGAGTTAAATATGGCTTTTAAAACAGTATTTATTGCACATGCACCTGATGCAGATTTTGAAAAACATCATAATCTGATAGAAACAGGTAAATACAAACTTTATACTTACGTTGTAAAAACACAGGACGAAGCGATAAAAGTTTGCAAAGATCTTTATGAAAAAGAAAAAATTGATTCGGTACTGCTTTGTCCCGGTTTTACACATAAAGATGTAGCCGAAATCTTTGAGGCACTCGAAAATAAAGTAGCCGTTTGTGTTTCACGAGGCGATGGTCCCAGCAGTAAAATTACCGTCCCTGTTTTGCAAAGGGAATTTTT
>PLMO01000076.1 GCA_003142515.1 Bacteroidales bacterium | reverse complement strand
ATGGGGAATTCATTCAGTATTTTAAGTCTGAAGGATGTTTCTGTCGAAGAAGATATTCCTGAAACAAGCGATACCCTGGAGGGGAATGCCCGCCAGAAGGCCCGTTACATTTATGAAAAAACGGGAATGAATTGTTTTGCCGATGATACCGGCCTCTTTATTGATACGCTTGACGGGCGACCGGGAATATTTTCCGCACGTTATGCCGGGGAAGGATGCATCTTTGAGGATAATATCCGGAAGGTCCTTGCTGAACTGCAGCATGCAGAAAACCGTAACGCCTGCTTCCGCTGTGTGGTATGCCTGATCCTGGGTGGAGCCGAACACTTCTTCGAAGGCCGCATCGACGGTGTCATTTTGAAAGAGAAACGCGGAAAAGAAGGATTCGGTTATGATCCGGTTTTCGTCCCAAACGGACAATCCCAGACCTTTTCCGAAATGCCGCCCTACCTGAAAAACGGACTCAGTCACCGTGGCCGTGCAATATGGAAGATGATGCGGTTTCTGGTTAATTGACAATTGACAATTGATAATTGATAATTGGTATTGGGTATTAGGTATTAGGCATTAGGTTCTGATTTTCACTATTCACCATTCACCTCTCACTTCTCACCATTTCGCCATTTCGCTATTTCGCCATTTAAAAAGCCGTTCCCGGCTACATTTCCCGGAAACGGCTTTTCCGCATTTCAAATATGAATTACGGGAAGATAACGCCCGGGTATTTTGTGATATCAACATACGGAACAGTACTGTTGTATTGCTTGTTGATGGCTTCAATGAAGAAATTTGCAGCCAGGGCACAGCCACGGGGATTCAGATGGATCCCGTCAAGGGAGAAAGCGCCACCGGTAACAAAATTCGTGTTCAGATGGATCCCGTCCCACACAATACCTTTCTGCAATTGTTTCAATTTGGTATTCATATCGACAACCCCAAGCTTGAAATTGGCAGCCAGCGCGGTAAGAATCTGGTTATACGCGATGGTGGCAGCCTGAAGTTTGCTGACGTCGTCGAGGGTCAGGATATATTGTTTCGGAATAGGGTAGGGGTAATAGGTCAATCTGCTGATGATTCCCATCCCGAAACATTTCATTGAATCCTGGGGAACTGTCATCAGAACCAGTTCTCCCGGTTTCATCTGCCGCACTTTGAAATAGGGATGCAGGGAGGTCGGGTCCGGAATCAGGAAAGGATTCGGGCCGGCTACATAATTGGTGTCGGGTAAACCGTAAAGCTTCATTGCCATGTTTACTGAATCGGCCTCTGACTGTGTAAGTACAAGTCCGTTATAAGGAATGGTTGTAAAGAACGGGATCGCGGTCACATCGGGAATGGTTGCGATGACACCTTTGGCGCCGTTAAGAGTTAGTTCATGCAGGATCCCGCCCATCACGGTCTGGAAGAAGGCCGGGCTGGTGATGGTATCACCAAGACCGCCGGATAAAGCATAGGATAAAACATCATTATCACCCAACCACAAGGTAAAGAAGGTTGCATTGGAAGCCATTGCATCACCCAGTACCGAGGAGGCTGCCGTCTTGGCAAACCTGAAAAAATAGGGATTGGCCTTTCCAACCGGAAGCAATGCCGGATCTCCATAATGTGGTGCAAGGATATGGAAGGACTTTGCCCCGGGGACTGCAAAATTATTGACATCATATCCCACGGGTGCAAGCGGATCTTTTGTTCCCAGGTCGTAAACAGGGCCCAGGGAGGTTACNNTCACTGGTAACCATGGGCTGTACAAAGGGTCCGGATCCTGCAAGCTGCAACTGGCCGGCAATCAGGTTAGGGATGGAATTTCTCTGCCCGTTATGGTAGAGTGCGCCATCGGCATAACCGACGAAGAGTGAATTTCCAACCACAATGTATTTTGTAAAATTGGCTGACCCGTTGCTGACCGTAAAGGTGTCGATCTTTCGTTCACAGGCTGTGAATAATGCAAGGGACAATAAGATGAGAAATATTTTTTTCATGATTCTTGCAATTTTAAGGTTAGAAATTATAAGTTAAACCGATGCCGGGCATATAGAATACCGTGTTGTAGGTTCCGGCAAAATTATGCGTTCCCGGGGTATCGTTCGGACTGGAGATCCCTGAACGTTTGCTTCCCATGAGGTATTCAAAAGATGCATCAATGCTGAATCCTTTTACCGGATATACAGATAATCCGCAGGTAAGCCCGATCTCATTTGAACCCGGTAACATCGGATCCAGATAGTCGGAGGGTATAGGTGTAGGATCATAATATCCGCCGGCCCTGACGGTAATTATATTGTTGATCTTGTATTGAGCACCGATGCGCGTAATCAGGCGGTTTTGGTAAAGCTTTGCAGAAGGTTGATGGGCCTGAACAGCAGATGTGGCGGTCTTGAAATCGAAAACAAGCGAATCAAATACGTTCCAGAATACATAATTCAGGTCTAAGCCGATCATCAACTTGTCATTGAACTCATAGGATATGCCGAAATCCAGGTTGGCAGGCAGGGGAAGGGAAACATCCACCTTGTTATCCGGGAAATTCGTGGTTAAAGCTGCAGGTACCGTGAATTTTGCATCCGCATCCTTCAATGCCATATCAATCTTTGAACGGTAATCGATACCAATATTTAACCCCTTGATGGGATGAACCATGATCCCTGCATTGAAACCATATTTTGTCGTATGACCTTTTATATTCACTTGCCCATCAGTGCTGTCAGGGCCATTTACCGGAACGGCTTTGGTAAGGCTCACATCACCGTAAGAAATGATCAGACCAACCCCGATTCCAACGATATCTTTGATTTTGTATGCAATGGTGGGTTGGAAGGTAATGGCTGTGAATTTCACGCTCTGGATCAGGTAACGTCCCTGCCAGTTGTCGGGCCATGCCATGCTCAACCCATAAGGGGTATTTACAGCAATGCCTATGCTGAGATCTTTAATGGGTTTATAAGCTGCATAAAAATAAAACGGGGTATTCAGCTGATGTTTCATATGTTCCTGGTAGGCTTGATCCTGCGACTGGAATGTCGCCCGTGCCATCAGGAAGGTTGCTCCTCCTGAAAAACTGAATTTGGAGTTGATGAAGGGAGCTCCGCCCGGGTTGTAAAACAGCGCACTGGCATCATAATTCAGGGACGTTCCGATCAGTCCCATGCCAATGTTTCGCTGGCTGTGCAAACCAACCTGGTAGCCGCCCGCAAAGGACTTCATTGCCGTTATGCATAAACATAACAGCAGGAGAGTAACTTTCCTCATAATATTTGTTTTTTGGTTAATAATGGCTGCAAGATACAAAAAAATATCAAAATGATCTTTTTTAGGATAAAAATCAGATCATCACCGGAAACCGTACCTTTGNNGAATAAAAGTTGGAGATAAAGTCAAATTCCTGAACGCCACCGGCGGAGGAGTTGTGAGCAAGATCATCGATAGCCGTCTGGTTTCGGTTGCAATCGAAGGAGGATTTGAGATCCCGGTACAGGCCAGCGAATTGCTGGTCATCGAACCGGTTGATGCCGGGTCAAGGTTCTTTCATGAGTCTTTTGAGGTGCCTGATGTCCTGGAGGTAAGTGCTCCATCCGAACATCCGTCGGATAGCCCTGAAGATCTTCCGAAAAATGTTATTAATTCAAGGAGATCTGAAGATATTTTCCTAGTCTTTGTTCCACACGACCAGAAATGGCTGATCACAGGCCACCTGGATGTGTTCCTTGTCAACAATACATCGTATGATGTGCTTTACAATCATTTCCGGAAAGAGGATACGGGGAATTGGTCAGGGATCGATTATGGTTCGCTGGGAGCAGGAACCCGCCTGCTGATTGCCACGATAACCCGCGATGAACTTCCCCTGTGGACCGATGGTTGCCTTCAGTTTCTTTTTCATAAGGAAAGATGCAATGAAGTACCTCCTCCTTTCAATGCAGACTTCTCCATTACAGGAAAGAAATTTTATACCGAACAAAACTACCGGGATTCCATTTATGCCACCGGGAAAGGGATCGTGGTAAAGATCGCAACCCTGTCCATGGAAACCATTGCAAAAGATGCACCTAAGTCAGATCCAGGTTCAACCGGTAAGGATATTGTGAACTCGGATGATTTTATACTCCGGCATAAAACAGGTGACAGGGAAGCTGAGGTTGATCTGCATATCCATGAACTTGTAGATGACCCCACGAGTTTTGAAAAAGTTGAGATCCTAGAGTATCAGAAGAATTATTTCTTTCGATGTCTGGAAAGCGCCATTGCCTGTGGATTTCTGAAAGTTACTTTCATTCATGGAGTCGGAAATGGTGTTCTCAGGGAAGTTCTCATGGATATCCTGAAAAATCAGGAGGGCATCGAAGTGTTCGATGCCCCCATGCAAAAATACGGTGTCGGTGCCATTGAAGTGCATATCCGGCACAACCAATGATTTTAATTGGTCACTGAGACCTTACAGATGTGCACCTGTGCACCGGCCTGCATCTTCAGCATATAAATGCCTGCAGACAGGTTACCTGCATCCAGCGTGCATTCCTGGTCTCCTGCCGGGAAACTGCCTTTGTTTATCGATCTGACGAGCTGACCGGTTGAGTTGTAAAGGTCTAGGACTACATCTTCCGGGTTCAGCAGGTAAAAGGTCACTTTTGCTTCTCCACTAAAGGGGTTCGGGTAAACCTTCATGCTGTTCTTTTCAAGTTGTTCAACTGCAGTTGGCCAATCCATTTTTAATTCAGTGAATTCAGAACTACCAAAGGTTCCGCCCACTTTTATGACCGTTCCTGCAGAAGTGGATAGCTGATATATCCCTTGGCCGTTGGAGCAGCATATGCCGTTTCCTCCTGCGTCATAAATTGTAAAGGTATAACAACCCGTGCCATCCAGGTGTACCGTATCGTGATAAGAATGATTGGCTAACGAATAAGGTCCCCCGGAATCAATAACGGTACCCGACGAATTCCTTACATCCCAGGTGGTTTCCTGGGGCGCATTGTCGGTACGTAAAAATAGGATAGCGAAATTTTTTGTTGTAACCGGAGGGCTTACGAAGGTAGCAGTGACCGTATCATTCTTGGTATACTCATCCGTGACATTGTTTACCTGGTCGGAATAGATCTTGAGGGTATCCGATGCTAAAGGTGTAAAGGTATATGCCGGAAGTGAAATCACGGTTTCCTTGAGTGTTGCGAGGTTTCCATTCCAGGTATAGGTAGCCGGGGTTCCGGAGTTTACAAAATATTTTATAGTCATGGATGTCACAGTGTGATTCCCGTTATTCCGGATGGTAACGACAGGTGCTATACTTCCAGAACAATTGGTGGTGGAGTAATTTGTAATTGCCATTGGCTGAACATCATTATTATATGGCATCGTAAGCGGTGTGGTGCTGCTGTTGGCTCCCTGCTGAATGCCTTTGTTCGTGTTATTCTGGATAAAACCTACGGCGCTGAGTTGGGTCATATCATAGATATTTGCCAGTTTCCATGAATCCTGGGTGATGAAATAATCCCCGGTTTGGAAGGAAGATGAGAGGACGTTTCCCGACGC
>PLMO01000107.1:2723-32552 GCA_003142515.1 Bacteroidales bacterium | reverse complement strand
AATTTTCAGAACGGTTGCTCAGCGCATGCAGCCACCGGGCAACAAGTTCCTTTCCGGTGCCACTCTCGCCGGTGATCAGAACACGGGCATCGGTGGGCGCTACCTTTGCGATGAGGTCTTTTACCTTAAGCATCTCTTCCGACTCCCCGATCATCTCATGAACCTTGTTGATCTTCTTTTTCAGGATCTTCGTCTCATCTACGAGGATCGATTTATCCATCGCATTCCGGATTGTAATCAGAAGCCGGTTCAAATCTAATGGCTTGGAAATGTAATCAAATGCCCCTTTCTTTATGGCTTCAACAGCAGTATCAATGGTTCCATGACCCGAGATCATGATGACAGGGGTATCGGTCATCAGTATAATTTTCTCCAGCACTTCGATGCCATCCATTTTCGGCATCTTTATATCGCAGAGGATTGCGCTGTATTTGTTTGATTCCAGAAGTTTCAGACCATCCGGCCCATCCCCTGCATCATCTACTTCATACTTTTCATATTGCAAGATTTCACGTAACGTGTTGCGTATACTTTTTTCATCATCGATCACTAAAATCCTTGACATAGCAATGTATTATTTGTTCAAAGATAAGTAAAATTCGGATACTTCTACTGTATGGCAGGATCAGGAAAAACGTTCAGATTATATCGATTACGGGGATACTTTACCCTTTGCCTTTTTATTCATTTGTTTCCGGTTACCAGTTATGGCCCAGGCGATCCTTGACAGTCCACTCCAATATCCCTGGACAGGAGGAATGAATTCCTGTCAGTTCTGCCCGATTGACATTAACCTTGACGGGAAACCTGATCTCCTGATTTTCGACCAGTTCGGCAACCGGATTCTTCCTTGGATTAAGTACACCGTTCTTTTTCAAGGATTTTTCAGGAAAAACAGGTCTCCTTGTTGGTTCGAAAGAAGGGAAGGTTCATTATTATACAAATATTGATGATAACCTTGGGGGCACATTTACTTTATCGGATTCATTGTTAAGCAATTTATGCGGCGTTGGTCTTCCTGTTCCTTACGGAATCACCACAGCAGCATGTATTGCAAATCTGGAAGACCCGGAGTCAGTCAATTCATTCACTGCCAAAATCATTGTGATCCATTGAAATCCGCCTGACTTATTACCATTTTATTCACAACATTTTTTAAGATGCAGATAATGAGTCATTTACTCATTTCTTTATAAAAGTTATTAACATTTTACAAAAAATATTGTGGGGATAGGTGGGGATTTGTGGGGATTAGTATATATTTACACTTTCAAATTCCACCCCTGCTATGACCATTCTTCACGGTGAATACGAATGCCGTATCGACGACAAAGGACGTATAATCCTTCCTGCCGGGCTGAAGAAGCAGCTCCCGCCGGAAGCGCAGGAGAAATTCATTATCAACCGGGGCTTTGAGAACTGCCTGACCATGTACCCGATGCATGAATGGAAAGAGGTCAGCAGGGATGTAAATCAATTAAACCTTTTTGTTAAAGATCACCGGATTTTTGCCCGCAATTTTAACAGAGGGGCAACGGAACTTCAGCTTGACACCAGCAATCGAGTCCTTATACCTAAAACTTTATTGGAATACGCCCGGATCCAGAAAGATCTGATTTTATCAGCATTTTCCAACCGTATTGAAGTATGGGCGAAAGAGGAGTATGAGCAGCATCTGAAAATGTCAGATGAAGAGTATTCTGACCTGGCGGAAAAAGTGATGGGGAAACTCCAAAAACCTGAAGAACCGGAAAATGTTTCATAAGAGTGTGCTCCTTGAGGAAAGCATAAANNGGCGGACATTCAAAGGCGATCCTGAAAAAATTGAAAGGGGGAAAATTATTTGCATTCGACCAGGATGAAGATGCATTGAAAAATAAGATCGAGGACGACCGCCTGATCATGATCCATAACAATTTCAGGTACCTGCGAAACATTCTTAAACTCTACAAAACCGTTCCGGTCGATGGAATCCTTGCTGACCTGGGAATTTCATCCTACCAGATCGATCATCCCGAAAGAGGATTTTCAACACGGTTTGAAGGAGAACTGGATATGAGAATGAACCGGGATAAAAAAATATCAGCGAAAGAAATCGTGAACCAGTATCCGGAAGAGAAACTGGCTGTATTATTCCGTGAATTTGGCGATCTGAGGAATGCCACAAAAATTGCAAGGCTCATCNNACGCATGCAGCCGGAAGAGGAAAAGAAAATAAATTTTTTGCACAAGTCTTCCAGGCACTGAGAATAGAAGTTAACCAGGAACTGGAGTCCCTGAAGGAATTCCTTATCCAGGCAACAGATGTTCTGAAACAAGGAGGCCGTATAGTTGTGATCTCCTATCATTCCCTGGAAGATAAACTGGTAAAGAATTATTTCCGTTCTGGAAATTTTGAGGGAACCCTGAAAAAGGATTTTTATGGAAACCCGGTCGTCCCGTTATCAGTTATTAACCGGAAACCCGTCGTTCCGGACGAGAAAGAGGTTGTGTTGAACAGCAGGGCCCGGAGTGCCCGTTTACGCATTGCTGAAAAGATCTGACAAATGGAAGAAGAAAAGAAAAATACTCCTCCCGAACCCCAAAAGGAAGAAATCCGTCCCGTCAGGAGGTCCGGGAAGATGACCAAAGGGCTTCATGACATCATCGGCGGCGATCTTCTCTCGAATCATGCCGTGCTTAGTAACTTGCCATTCCTCATCTTCCTGGCCATCCTGGCGATGTTTTACATCGGTAACACCTATTACTCGGAAAAGACCTTCAAGCAAATCGAAAAAATAAAAAATGAACTGAAAGAACTGCGGTATCAGTCAATTACTGCAAAAGCGAAAATGCTGGATGTCTGCAAGCAAACCGAGATCGCAAAAAAGGTGGAATTGCTGGGGATTAAAGGAACCACTACGCCGCCCTATAAGATCTTTTATTCGAAAGCCCTTTTAAAAAAAGAAACCGATACGCTTCATAGAAATCCATGAAAGAGATCAAGAAAGACATATTGCTGCGTGTGTATGTAGTTTACTTCGGGGTCCTGCTTTTCGGCATGGCGATCATCGGAAAAGCGATCTACATCCGGTCAACGGAAGGAAAAGAATTGCTGGAAAAAGCCCGTAAGCAGGAAATGCGCTTTTTCCCTGTCGATGCCATCCGTGGCAATATCTGCGCAGATGATGGGACATTGCTTGCCACATCCATTCCCATTTTCGATATCCGCATGGACATCAGTTCAGACCTGATCACCGATGATCTCTTCAAGAACCAGGTGGACTCGCTTGCAAATCACCTTACAAATCTGTTCAAAGACAAAAAACCTTCAGAATACAAAAATCTTCTGTGGGAAGGAAGGCGAAACGGTGATCGTTATCTTATGGTTCACCGTGATGTCACCTATCCGGAACTAAGGCAAATGCGCAAATTCCCGATTCTCAAACTGGGTACCTATAAAGGTGGAATGATCGTCATACCGCAATTCCAACGGGAACTTCCTTTTAAAAACCTTGCCCGACGTACAATAGGATATGAGAACACGGAAGCTGCACAAAAAGTTTATGTGGGACTGGAAGGTTCTTTCAGCAAAAATCTCCAGGGCATGGGAGGCAAAAGGTTGATGCGCAGGATCGGTAATGGCGCCTGGATGCCCGTGGATATCGAAAATGAAGTTGAGCCACAGAACGGCGATGATATCATCACTACACTGGATATCAATTTGCAGGACCTGGCAGAATCTGCTTTACGGAAGGAGCTTAGCGCCGATAGCGCCGATCACGGATGCGTAATCGTGATGGAAGTTAAGACTGGTTATATCAGAGCAATTATCAATCTCGGAAAAAGTCCTAAAGGCGGATATGATGAGGAATTTAATTATGCTATAGGAGAAAGTTCGGAACCCGGATCGACGTTTAAACTGGCGTCATTTCTTGTAGGACTGGAGGATGGGAGGATTTCCATGGACCAGCCTGTCAACCTGGGCAATGGCACTATGAATTACCATGGAAGGGTGATGACCGATGCCCATAAGTTAACAGGGACCTTACTGGCTCACCAGGTGTTTGAAAAGTCCTCTAATGTAGGAACTTCAAAACTGATCTATAATGCTTATCTCGATGATCCGCAGAAATATATCGACGGACTTTACCGGATGTCAATTAACCTCCCGCAGAATCTCCAGATAGGCGGTGAAGGGAGGCCCTATATTAAGAATACGAAGAGTAAATGGTGGTCTGCCGTATCATTACCCTGGATGGCAATCGGATATGAAGTCGCCATTACCCCTTTACAGACCCTTACCTTATATAATGCCGTTGCCAATAACGGGGTAATGGTAAAGCCGATTTTTGTCAGGGAAATTCGTAAAAATGGCCAGGTGGTTCAATCTTTTCAGCCGGTGGTCATCAACCCCCATATCTGTTCGCCGGCCACGATTGACAAAGCTCATATGCTCCTGGAAGGAGTTGTGGAACGCGGAACCGGAACTGCTTTAAAAAACCCTCATTACAGAGTTGCCGGGAAAACCGGTACGGCCCAGGTGGCTATGAACAATAAGGGATATGGGCAGGGAACCAAAGCAGTTAAATATAAAGGATCTTTTGTGGGGTATTTTCCGGCAGACCATCCCAGGTACTCCATCATTGTGGTCATCAACAATCCCTCTAAGGGAAAATATTATGGTGCTGCGATTGCTGCCCCGGTTTTCAAAGAGATCGCCGACCGGATCTTTGCCAACCTTCATGATGTCAACAATTCTCCTCAGCCAGATACCTCCGGACACCCGATCCCTTCTGCAAATGCAGGTGTACAAAAGGACCTGCAAGATGCTTATGCATGGCTCAACATCAAAGTAAAACCCCTGAATCCTGAGGCCCAGTGGGCGGTACCAGTTTCGAACAATTCATCGGTAATACTTCTGCCATCAAATCATTTCCAGGGAACCATGCCGGATGTGACCGGGATGGGGGTGAAAGATGCGGTCTTTCTCCTTGAACAAATGGGATTAAAGGTAGTGCTGAACGGGAAAGGCAATGTTGTCAGGCAATCTCTTAGCCCGGGGAGGATGTACATAAAAGGATCCATTGTGATGCTGGACCTGGCGATGGGGAAAGGTTAATTGATAATTGATAATTGATAATTGATAATTAAAGCGAATAGCGAATAAAGAAGTATTAGGGAATAGAAGATATGAGGTATTTAAGAGACATAATGGAAATGGCGGGAGTGAAGGAGGTATCCGGGTCAGTGGATATTGAGATTCATTCTCTGAAATTCGATTCCAGGATGGTCGAACCCGGTTGCCTCTATTTTGCTGTAAAGGGGACGGCCTCAGATGGACATCAATTTATTCCCGATGCATTAATATCAGGAGCCGTTGCAGTTGTTTGTGAACAAATCCCGGAAAATCCGCAAGGAAATGCCACTTTTATTCTTGTCAATGACAGCAGCTATGCAAAGGCTGTAATCGCCTCGAATTTTTACGGGAATCCCTCGTCCCACCTGAACCTGGTGGGGGTTACCGGGACCAATGGAAAAACGACGACGGTTACCCTTCTGCATCAGCTTTTTCAAAAACTCGGAACCAAAGCCGGGTTGATCTCCACAATACAGAATAAGATCCAGGAACGGATCCTTGCGACCACCCATACGACCCCTGACCCGGTTCAGCTGAATGAATTGTTGGCACAGATGGTGGAAGAAGGGTGTACCCATTGTTTCATGGAAGTAAGTTCACATGCAGTGGTTCAGCACCGGATTACAGGCCTCAGTTTCCGGGGAGGCATTTTCACCAACCTGACACATGATCACCTGGATTATCATAAAACTTTTGATGCCTACCTGAAGGCAAAGAAATCTTTTTTTGATGACTTGCCCGGTAGCGCATTTGCACTTATTAATAAGGATGACAGTAACGGGAAGATGATGGTGCAGAATACTAAAGCGTCCATTTTCACCTGCAGCATGCAATCCATGGCTGATTTCCGTTGCAGGATCCTCGAGAATCAATTCCAGGGATTGCATCTCTCCATGGATGGAATGGATTGCTGGTTTCGCCTGATCGGGGGCTTCAATGCCTATAACCTGCTGGCAGTTTACGCTACTGCAGTCCTTCTTGGCCAAGAGCGGCAACAAGTGCTGACCATGCTTAGTCTTTGCGAGCCTGTTGATGGCCGGTTCAATTATATCCGGACACCGGATGCGATCATTGCCATTGTGGATTATGCGCATACTCCGGATGCTTTGCAGAACGTCCTGGGAACGATCCATTCGATCCGTACCCGGAAGGAAAAGATCATTACTGTTGTCGGAGCAGGCGGAAACCGTGATGTTGCCAAGCGACCGGTCATGGCAAAAATTGCATGCAACTTCAGCGACAGGGTGATCCTTACCTCCGACAATCCGCGTTTTGAAGAACCTGAAGCCATCCTGGATGATATGAAAAAAGGAATAGAGCCGCAGTTTGCCAATAAAGTTCTGGTGATAGTAAACCGCAAAGAAGCGATCAAAACGGCCTGTGCCCTGGCACAAGCGGGAGATATCATCCTGATAGCCGGTAAAGGACACGAAACGTACCAGGAGATTAAAGGAGTAAGGTATCCATTCGATGATAAAATGGTTTTAAAAGAAGTATTGGAAACGGGAGTAGAATAACTCTTTAAAAAGGACACAGTTATGCTGTATTATTTATTCATCTGGCTGCATGAAGCCTTTGATTTCCCCGGAGCCGGTGTATTCCAGTACATCTCGTTCAGGGCAGCACTTGCACTCATCCTATCGCTCTTTATTTCGATGATCATCGGAAAAAGACTGATCGGGTTCCTGAGGAAAAAACAGGTGGGTGAAACCATCCGGGATCTCGGACTGGAAGGACAAACGGCCAAACAGGGAACACCTACGATGGGCGGGTTTATCATCCTTGCTGCTATCCTGATTCCCACTCTTCTCCTGGCAAAACTTCATAACGTCTATGTCCTTCTGATTCTTGTTTCAACGATATGGCTTGGAACCATCGGGTTCCTGGACGATTACATCAAGGTATTCCGCAAGGATAAACAAGGACTTGCAGGAAAATTCAAGATCATGGGCCAGATCGGGTTGGGCCTGATTGTCGGAACCACCATGTTTTTCAGCAAGGATATCGTGATCCGTGAGAAGACCAGCAGGCAGGCCTATGTTCCTTCCTCTGAGATCTTCAATGTGGAAGGGAACTCGGACCAGGCAAAGATGTACACGAAAATTCCCACAAAATCCACCAAGACTACCATCCCGTTCCTGAAAAATAATGAATTCGATTATTCTATCCTGATCTCATGGATCGGGAAGGATTATGATAAGTGGACATTCCTGGTATTTATTCCCATCATCATCTTCATTATAATTGCTGTATCAAATGGAGCAAACCTGACAGACGGACTGGATGGGCTTGCGACCGGGAGTTCAGCCATCATCGGGCTTACACTGGGAATTCTCGCTTATGTCTCCGGTAATATCGTCTTTGCCAATTACCTGAACATTATGTATATTCCAAATACCGGCGAGCTGGCAATCTATATCAGTGCATTTGTCGGGGCCTGTATCGGATTTCTCTGGTACAACTCTTACCCTGCCCAGGTTTTTATGGGAGATACCGGCAGCCTGGCGCTGGGTGGTATTGTTGCAGTTTTTGCCATCCTTATCCGGAAAGAGATCATGATCCCGATCTTCTGCGGGATTTTTCTCGTTGAGAACCTGTCGGTGGTGATGCAGGTAGGGTATTTCAAATATACGAAACGCAAGTTCGGGGCCGGCCGCAGGATATTCCTGATGTCGCCGCTACACCATCATTTCCAGATCAAAGGATATCATGAATCAAAAATTGTGATCCGGTTTTTAATTATCGGGATCATGCTGGCAGTTCTTACCATTGTAACATTAAAATTGAGGTAATATCAATCATTCAAAGACGAACTCTATAAATCTGAAAACATGACATTAGAAACTTTGGCTTTACAAGGACATCCCGGCGTGCATAGTTCTATGGCCGCATCCATAACAGCCCGGATAAAGGAAGTCAGGAGCAATTTCATCAAGGAATGTTTTTGTGATTTCCAAAACATGGAGCACAGGATGGAATCCGTTGCAAATGTGCATGGGATCGAGTTCATCAATGATTCCAGATCAACGAATATCAATTCCACATGGTTCACGCTGGAAAGCATGTCGAAACCGGTCATCTGGATCGCCGGGGGCATGGATGCCGGCATTGATTATACCCAGATTATACCATTGCTAAGTGCCAAGGTTAAATCGATCATTTTTCTTGGAATGGATAGCTCTTATCTTATTTCGTCGATGTCAGATCTTGAAATCCCGTTAACGGATGCATCAACTATGGAAGAAGCCGTGGAGTTGGCCTATTTTGCAGGAACGATGGGAGATGTTATCCTTCTCTCACCGGGATGTCCCAGTTTTGATCTCTTTAAAGACTATGAAGAACGTGGAAGCGCCTTCAAGAAAGCAGTAAAACAACTTTAATCTTCCCGGTCATGATGAAATATTTCAAAAATGCGAAAGGAGATGTGGTGATTTGGGTCGTTGTGACCATCCTTTGCATTTTCTCCTTACTTGCGGTTTACAGTTCAACGGGAACGCTGGCCTATAAGAAGCAGGGAGGGAACACCGAATATTACCTGTTCAAACATTTTGTGATAATGGGCTTCGGGATCATGCTGATGTATGCAACACACCTTGTCAAATACACGTATTTTTCGAGGATCTCCCAGATCGGCCTGATCTTAACCATCCCTTTATTGTTCATCACGCTGTTATCCGGAACCAACCTTAATGAAGCAAACCGCTGGCTCACGCTACCCATCATCAATCTCACCTTTCAGAGTTCCGATGTTGCTAAGCTTTTCCTGATTATGTACCTGGCACGTGTGCTGAGCAAAAAACAGGAGGAGATTAAGCATTTCAAATCGGGATTTTTACCGGTCATTATTCCCGCGATCTTCATATGTACGTTGATCCTGCCAGCCAACTTTTCCACGGCAGCAATTTTATTTGTAACCAGCATAGTGCTGATGTTTATCGGAAGGATCTCCCTGAAGTATATTTTTTCACTGATAGGATTGGGTATCGTGGCCGTTGTTCTCATCTTCAGTCTGGCAAAAGCTGCACCCAATCTTTTCCCCCGTGGCGGGACCTGGATCAACCGGGTGGATCATTTCCTGAATAAAGATAAAGCCGATGAAGATGCGAATTACCAGGTTGAGCAAGCAAAGATTGCCATTGTTTCAGGAGGAATATTTGGGAAATCGCCGGGAAGAAGCACGCAACGGAACTTCCTGCCTCACCCCTATTCTGATTTCATTTTTGCTATCATTGTGGAGGAATATGGGATTGTGGGAGGAGGATTCGTGGTACTGCTATATTGTATCCTCTTTTTCCGCGTTGTAAGGATCACTACAAAATGCCAGGGAAATTTCGGGGCCTTCCTATCGATCGGGATTGGTTTCAGCCTGGTATTCCAGGCAATGATCAACATGGCGGTGGCAGTTCATTTGTTCCCGGTTACGGGACAAACATTGCCACTGATCAGTATGGGAGGTACCTCGATCTGGTTTACCTGTATTTCTATCGGGATTATTTTGAGTGTGAGCAGGAGAATTGATATTGAAACCAAGGACGGAACTGAAGTTGAAATTCTGAGTGAAGGGAACCCGGTTCCTGCAACCAGCTAATAAAAAATTCTAAAAAATGACCCGGATCATCATCAGCGGAGGAGGAACAGGAGGACATGTCTTTCCGGCCATTGCCATTGCCAATGCCCTCAAGGTGATCGAGCCGGACATGGAGATCCTGTTCATCGGGGCAAAAGGAAAAATGGAGATGGAGAAAGTACCTGCAGCAGGATATGATATCCAGGGTTTATGGATCAGCGGACTCCAGCGCCGTATTACCTGGAAAAACCTGAGTTTTCCATTAAAGGTCATCTCCAGCCTGATCCAGGCTGACCGGATCCTTGCGAAATTCAAACCGGATGTAGTGATCGGCGTGGGCGGTTATGCAAGTGGCCCTACCCTGCGGGTGGCAGTGAGAAGAAAGATCCCAACATTGATACAGGAACAGAATTCCTTTCCCGGAATAACCAATAAGTTGCTGGGTGGGAAAGTAGACAAGATCTGTGTTGCCTATGATGGAATGGAGCGGTTTTTCCCTGCCGGGAAGATCGTACTCACCGGGAACCCTGTACGCCAGGATATTATCACACCAGGAAATAAAACCGAAGCACTGGAACATTTTCATCTCAATAAGGAAAAGAAAGTGGTGCTGATCATCGGGGGTAGCCTCGGGGCCGGAACCATTAATAAAAGTGTTTTGCAGTACCTGAATCAACTGACCGGACAGGAGATCATTCAATTGTTGTGGCAAACCGGGAAGAATCATTTTAATCTGATTAAATCCAATCAGGAAACACTCCACAGGGAGGATGTTCATATTTACCCGTTCATCGACCGGATGGACCTGGCCTATGCAGCAGCCGATATCATCGTATCCCGTGCAGGGGCGATCGCCATATCGGAATTATGCATCATCGGGAAGCCGGTCATATTCATACCTTCTCCCAATGTTGCCGAAGACCACCAGACAAAAAATGCGGAAGCACTGGGAAGAAAGTCGGCTGCATTAATGCTGAAAGACCAGGAAGCTGTGGATAAGCTATTCGGTCTTATAAAAGAACTTGCTGCTGATACAGGGTTACAAAATGAGTTGAGCAGAAACATTAAAAGCATGGCTCTTCCGGAGGCTGCCAGCGAGATCGCGGAAGAAACCATGAAGCTTATCAGAAAAAAGGAATAAAAGACAGGATGGATATTCATCAATACAGATCGGTATATTTTCTAGGCATCGGAGGAATCGGTATGAGTGCCCTGGCCCGGTATTTCCACCGGTATGGAGTGATGGTTTCAGGGTATGATAAAACGCCAACGACTTTGACCCATCAGCTTATTGAAGAAGGCATCCCTGTTCATTTTGATGAAAACCCCGAATTAATTCCGGATCATCCCGATCTTGTGGTTTATTCGCCTGCTCTTACAAAAGATCAAAAAGAATTTCAATTCGTGATTGAAAAGGGATTCCCCCTGAAAAAACGATCTGAAGTCCTGGGGATGATCACGCAGAATGCTAAAACCATTGCCATTGCCGGAACCCATGGAAAAACCACCATCACGACACTGGTTGCCCACCTGCTAAGAACTGCAGGAAAAAACAGCATTGCATTTCTCGGAGGAATTTCTAAAAACTACAACTCGAACCTCGTTATTTCAGACATGTCAACTCAAAAGTCCATTGGTTCACCTGCATATTACATTGTTGAAGCCGATGAATTTGACCGATCGTTTCTCCGGCTTTACCCCTATATTGCTGTGATCACTTCTGCCGATGCAGATCATCTCGACATCTATGGAAATATTGAGGAAGTAAGGCTTTCCTTCGGTGAATTCACATCCCACCTTCAAAAAAACGGAACGCTGATCCTGAAAAAAGGAGTCGATATTGTACCGGAAAGAACTGACAACTATATCATTTATACTTATCACTTAGAAGGAGATGCAGATTTTTATCCGGAGAATATCCGGTTCGGGAATAGCCGTTTTGTTTTTGATCTTGTCACACCCGCAAGGACGATCCGGAATATCACACTCGGTTTGCCCGGGAAATTCAATCTTGAAAATGCCATAGCCGCCGCAGCAGTTGCTTATACAGTCGGAATAACGGATGAGGATATTGCACGGGCGCTGGTGACCTTTGAAGGTGTTGAACGCCGGTTTGATTTCCAGGTGATCCGTGATGACTTTGTTTACATTGACGACTATGCCCATCACCCTGAAGAGTTGAAAGCCTGTATCCGTGCTGTCAGGGAGATCTACCCTTCCAAAAAGATTACAGGGATCTTCCAGCCTCATCTTTTTACACGCACGCGTGATTTTGCAGATGCATTTGCACGCAGCCTGGAATTACTGGATGAGCTGATCCTTCTTGAGATCTACCCGGCAAGGGAAAACCCGATCCCCGGGATTGATTCGGCCATGTTGCTTGGAAAAGTGCAACTGTTGAACAAAAAGATATGCAGTAAAGCCGGTCTTCCCGGCGAACTGAAATCCGGGAAACCGGAAATCCTGCTGACATTGGGTGCAGGCGATATTGATCAATTAGTAAAACCGATACGTGAATTGTTTACGAATAAGGGATAAAAGAAAATGAAGAAATTTCTGAAGATCCTTGAAATTGCAGCATGGGTGCTTATGACAGGCGGTCTTTTTGCACTTCTTGGGTTTACAACCACGGAGCATAACAGCGAAGTTTGTAAAAAATACATCATCCGTATCAGTTACGGCAAAGCAGATGTGCTGGTTACGGAAGGAGATATTTATACGGTTGTAAAAACAACCGGGAATCTCCTGAAAAGGCAGCGCCTGGGATCCATTGATTTCGAGCGGATTGAGCGTGAGATCAAGCGCCAATCGTATGTAGCAAATGCGCAGGTTTACATGACACTGGATGGTGTTGTTGAAATTGATGTTGTTCAGCGCCAGCCTATCCTCCGGATCTTTAATGAAAAGGGAGAGAGCTTTTACCTTGACGGCCTGGGGAATCTAATGCCCCTGAATCCTGCTTTTTCTGCCCGGGTACTTGTTGCCACAGGCTTCATCCGGGAATCCTTCTCGAAGAAGGTTTGTTACTTTACCGACTCAGTAAGAACAAAAGATTCGATGGAATACCGGTCAGTGATGAACAATCTTTACAAGCTATCAGCCTTCATTACCAAAGATAAATTTCTGAAAGCGCAAATCGAACAAATCTATGTGGACCCGAACGGAGAATTCGAGCTGATCCCTAGGGTTGGAACCCATACCATCCTGATGGGAAGAGCAGATAACCTCGAAGATAAATTTGAACGTTTGTTTGTCTTTTACAGGATGGGACTGAGTAAAACCGGATGGAGCAGATACAATATCATCAATATAAAATTTAAAGATCAGGTTGTTTGTTCAAAAATTTAGTCAGGATATGAAAACATCAGAAATCATTGTAGGATTAGATATTGGCACGACGAAGATTGCGGTCATCGTCGGACATAAAAATGAATTTGGAAAGATCGGGATTCTTGGCTATGGCAAGGTTCCGTCGATCGGGGTAAAAAGAGGCGTTGTTTCCAACATTGAAAACACGGTTCAATCGATCAAGGATGTTATCAAGGAAGCTTCGCAGAAATCAGGTGTCGATATCCGGTTTGTGAATGTCGGAATTGCTGGCCAGCACATCAAGAGCCTTCAGCATCATGGCAGTACTATCCGCAAGGACAGTGAAACGGAGATCAACCAGGAAGAGATCGAGACGCTCGTCAACAGCATGTACAACCTGAATATGAACCCGGGAGAAGAGATCATCGAGGTCATTCCCCAGCAATTCAGCCTCGACGGAGAACATGTTGTCAAGTCGCCCAAGGGGATGATGGGCAGTTCGCTGGAAGCAAATTTTCATATTATCGTGGGACAAACGGCTGCTGCGAAGAACATTTATAAATGTGTAAGGAAAGCCGGTCTTGACGTGGTTGACCTGATCCTTGAACCCATTGCTTCAGCCGAAGCTGTGTTGAGTGAAGAAGAAAAAGAAGCCGGTGTCGTTCTCGTGGATATCGGCGGAGGAACTTCGGATATAGCCATCTTTCATGAGGGCATCATCCGGCATACGGCCGTGATTCCTCTTGGCGGAGATATTATCACGGAAGATGTAAAGGAAGGGTGTTCGATCATCAGAAAACATGCAGAAGAGCTGAAAGTCAAATTCGGCTCTGCGCTGGCAAGTGAAAACCGTGAAGAAGAGATTGTAGCCATCCCCGGGTTGAGAGGCCGTCCTCCAAAGGAGATCAGCATCCGTAACCTTGCTAACATCATCCAGGCAAGAATGGAAGAGATTATTGAATACATATATTTTGAGATCAAGAATTCAGGTTATGAGAAAAAACTTATCGGAGGTATTGTGCTGACAGGCGGCGGTGCGCAGATGAAACACATCGCACAATTGACAGAATTCAAGACCGGCATGGATACGCGTATCGGTTATCCCAATGAACATCTTGCCAACGACGTTCCGGAGGAGATGGCCAGCCCGATGTATGCAACCGGAATCGGTCTTGTCATTGTCGGGATCGACCGGTATGAAAAGGAAAAAGAAAAAATGAAACCAGCCGTGGAGGAGGAGATTCAGGAACCCGAGGAAAAAGTAACTAAAACAAAGAAGGTGAAGGTGAAGAAACCAAAGGATCCAGATAAATCAGGGAAGAAATTCACCGATTCATTTATTGAAAAAATTCAGAAGTGGTTCGAAGAAGAGAATGAGTAAATTCTGCTATTAACAATCGTTCTGTTAATAAAAAAAAAAGCTTGTCATTTTTATTGCCTTGTTTCTGTCTACTTTTAAAAAAGCAAATTCCCATCCTATGTTAAAATTTGATTTACCTAAAAACCAATCATCAATTATTAAAGTGATCGGTGTCGGCGGAGGTGGTAGCAATGCCGTAACACACATGTTCCGGCAAGGCATCAAGGGTGTTGACTTCATTATTTGCAACACCGACTCTCAGGCGATGGAATCCAGTCCGGTGCCTACAAAGATACCTCTGGGGGCAAATCTTACGGGAGGCCTTGGCGCAGGAGCTGTTCCTTCAATCGGAAAAAACGCGGCATTGGAAAACATCCAGGACCTGAAAAACATTTTGGAAAAAGGAACCAAGATGCTGTTCATCACTGCCGGGATGGGTGGCGGTACCGGAACCGGTGCTGCCCCGGTCATTGCCAGCGTTTCGAAAGAACTTGGTATCCTCACCGTGGGAATTATTACCATGCCTTTCTCTTTTGAAGGCAGAAAGCGTAAGCAGCATGCTGAACAGGGCATCGCCGAGATGAAGAAATATGTAGATGCCTTGCTGATCATCTGTAATGATAAGTTGCGGGATCTCTTTGGCGATCAGCGGCTTTCCGCTGCTTTCGGACATGCCGATGATGTACTGACCACGGCTGCAAAAGGGATCGCCGAAATCATCACAGTTACGGGATATATCAATGTGGATTTCGAGGATGTGAAAACGGTGATGAAGGACAGTGGCGTGGCGATCATGGGTTCAGGACTTGCAAATGGTGAAAACCGCGCTATTCGTGCAATAGAAATTGCATTAAATTCACCGTTACTCAATGACAACAACATCGAAGGAGCCAATAATCTGTTGCTGTATATTGCTTCCGGTAAGGATGAAATCACGATGGATGAGGTAAGTGAAATCACCGATTACATCCAGGAAAAGACAAAAAATTCAGCAGAAGTGATCTGGGGCAACGGGATTGATGAATCACTGGAAGACAATATCAGTGTGACCATCATCGCAACCGGATTTGATGAGGAACATAAGAAAAAACCGCTACAGCCGGAAAAGCCAGTGATCATAATGCCCCTTTACGAGCAGGAAATAAAAATCAAACATCTTGATGTCCTAGTTATACCTGGGGAAGAACCGGTAATCTCACTGGAACAGCAACCTGCCGAAGAGATCCGGGCCATCGTACCGGAATCCGAGCCCCAGGTTTTCGAGAAGGAGATCATCCCGGAAGAATCTTACCCACATCGTACCATTGTCTTCAACATGGAACCCCAGGATACCGAACACCGGAAGATCATTCATGAAGAACCTGCAGAAGAAATAAAGTACGAAAACAAGGAGGTTGAGATCCCTGTGTCTGACGTTCTTTTCAGGTCGTCTGTTCGACCGGTTCAAAAGACAGAACCTGAAGTTCAGAAAGAGCAACCTGAGATGGAGAAGATGATGAACGACCGGGTACAGAAACTCAGGGCATTGAGCGAAAAGCTTAAGACGCATCCTCCGCTGGAAACCCACCTGGCTGAGATTGAGAGCATTCCGGCTTATAAGCGCCGGAATGTTGAGCTTTCCGATGTACAGCCATCTTCCGAATCACAGGTACCACTTTATACAGTCTCCGAAAAAGATAAAAATATTGAGCTCAAAAAGGAGAATTCTTACCTGAACAATAATGTCGATTAATCATGGAACTTGAAAAGCTGATCAACAACGATATAAAGAACGCCATGCTGGCCAGGGACCCGGAAAAGCTGGAAGCCCTTCGTGCCATTAAAGCCGCTTTACTGCTGGAAAAGACCAAAGAAGGAACGACCGGGGAGATCCCGGAATCGGTTGAGATTAAACTTCTCCAGAAACTGGTAAAACAACGCCGGGAATCGGCCGACATTTATGCAGCGGCTAACCGGGAGGATCTTGCCAAAAAAGAACGTTTCGAAGCCTCTATCATCGAGAAGTACCTGCCACAGCAGATGGGGGAAGAAGAACTGACAGAAAAAATCAGGCAGATCATTGCACAAATCCAGGCTACATCCATTAAAGACATGGGAAAGGTGATGGGAGCCGCATCCAAGGAACTTGCCGGAAAGGCTGATAATAAAATGGTTTCGGAAATTGTGAAGAAACTCTTAGGCGCCTGATCAGGAATTCTCCGCCGGGCGTATTGTGCTTTATCTTAATCTATATGCTGAGCGGAATTTGTAATTCCGCTCTTCTTATTGGGTTTAACCGCTATGCTTTTTCAAATATCTTTTCTCTTTGCGTTTTTCAAGGATCGCGGAGATAAAACAGGCCAGGTTCCAGAATTGCTTCCATTTCCCAAAACCATCACGGACATCTGCGTACCACCGCTCACCGCGAAGGATCTTGCCGAAGGCCTTCCAGGCACGGTCGTTGTTCCCGACAAAGGAATGGATCTTTAATGGGACAGCATTGAATATATGTTTGATCTTGTTTGCCTCCAGCAGTTCCGTCATCAGTTCATCATTGATCTTTTTAGAATAAATATCCATTGAATTGATTTTCCCCGATAAGAATTCAGAACAGGTTTCGGCAGCAAGTTTCCCGCTTCTGATTGCATAATAGATTCCCTCACCGGTCAGGGGATCACTCAGTCCTGCCGCATCACCCGTAACCACGACAAATCCTTGATGGAAAAGGGACTTCCTTGTGCGGACAGGAAGGAGCCAGGAGTGTAATGATAAAGTTTCTTGGAAATGGATGACTGATGATGGAGAATGGTGAATGGAAGATGGAGTTTGGCCAAGTGACAACAAAAACCGGTGGTAGTAGGGCATCATTACCTTTGAAAGAGTTGCCGGACCACCTACACCGATGGAAAAATGATCTTTCTTCGGAAATACCCAGGCATATCCTCCGGGAAGTGTTCCCCAATCCAGGAATACCGTGCCGGAGAACCGCTCCAGGTCTTCCGGGTCAGCTGTCAGCTCCGCCTCCCATGCCAATCCCATTTCAACAGCATCATGCAGTCCTGCCATCCGGGAAACGATCCCTGAAGCTCCTTCTGCGCCAATCATTAAGCGAGTATGGAAAGATTTTTCTTTTGTTGAAACAGTAACGCCTGATCCATCCTGCAGGAAGGATATAACCTGTTCCCCCATCCTGACTTCAGCTCCGGCATCGATTGCTTTTTGCAGCAGGAAAGCATCCAGGTCACCGCGCATGGTGCAATACATGAGCGGATCGGCCGAATGCCGGGTAAAAACATTGCCGTAATTATGAGAAAAACGAAAAAAATGAATGGTCGATTCGATGACCGGTGAAAGGCTGAAGGGAATCTCTTTCAAAATTTTGTGGGTTAATCCACCCCCGCAGACCTTGTACCTCGGAAACAGGGTTTTCTCAAGAAGGGTAACCTGTATGCCCCGTGAAGCCAGGATATATGCCGCCAGGGAACCGGCCGGACCCGCACCAACAACGATTACATCCGTATCATAAAACATCAGAGAAGGGCAAGAACCTCTTTCAGGAGTTTATCTTTATTCACCGGGGCCACTCCTACTTTCTCACATACCAGTCCGCCGGCAAGGTTGGAAATGTAAGCGATCTCATAAGGTGAACATTTTTGGGCAAGGCAAAGTGCTGCTATGCTGATTACCGTATCACCGGCGCCCGAAACATCAGAGATGGACCGTACATGGGCCGGAATGAAGATATTCTTTTCATCAAAAGTATCATTCATGCTGATCATGACTCCCAGTTCGGATAAGGTGGTAAGAATGTATTGGCAATTGAGTTTTTCCCGCAACTTCTGCGCAGCCGATACCAGCATCTCACGATCGTTGTGGTCAAATTCGACCTTCATACCTTCCTTCAGCTCCTTCAGGTTGGGCTTGAAAAGTGTCACACCGACGAAATTGTAAAAATTCTTTTTCTTCGGATCAACGGCTATTGGAATTTTCATAGGTGTGGCACGGTCAATGACTTCTTTGATCACTATTGGACTGATCACCCCTTTATTGTAATCCTGGAAGATGATCCCGTCAATTTTTTCCTTTGCCAGGATGTTGTCAATATTGGTAAGGAGATTGGTACGATCGTTTTCCGAGAGGTCGTTTTCCACTTCTTCGTCCACTCTCAGCATNNGGTTTTGCCCCCATGCTTTTGATGTTCATGGCCACATTGGCTGCACCGCCCATGCGGTTTTCCCTTCTTCGTAATGAAACGATAGGAATCGGCGCTTCCGGTGAGATCCGTTCTACTTTACCCCATAGATAGGAATCCACCATCACATCACCGATGATCATGATGGTAAGATTGTTGAATTCCTCGAAAAGCTTTTTGTAATTGCTCTGTTTGTCCATGAAAACCAGGGGAATTAATTTTCCTGTGGAACTAAATTGTAATCTGCGATCGTTTTGATATGTCGGTTAGGCTCATCCGAAGAGACCTTCCCGTCCATTAAACGGATGATCCGGTGGGCATGCAATGCGATATCTTCTTCGTGCGTGACGATGATCACCGTATTGCCCATTTTATGAATATCTTCAAGCAATCCAAGAATTTCCAGCGAAGTTCTGGAATCAAGGTTCCCGGTAGGCTCATCTGCCAGGATAATGGCGGGATTGTTCACGAGGGCCCGTGCAAGGGCAACTCTCTGGCGCTGTCCACCCGACAATTCATTGGGCTTATGCGCCATACGATCAGAAAGTTTTACTTCATCCAGGACTTCTGTCGCCCTTTCGATCCGTTTTCCCTTTGTTATTCCGGCATAAATCAGGGGCAACATGACATTTTCAAGTGCTGATGAACGGGGAAGCAGGTTGAAGGTCTGGAATACAAATCCGATCTGCCGGTTCCGGATCTCAGCCAGGTTGTTATCATCCATTTTGCTCACATCTTCACCACTGAGGAAATAGGAGCCGCTGGTAGGTGTATCTAAGCAGCCCAGGATATTCATCAGGGTTGATTTTCCTGATCCTGACGGGCCCATGATGGCAACAAATTCATTCTTGTTGATCACGATCGAAATAGACCGTAATGCTTCGACGAGCACAGTTCCTACCCTAAAATTCTTAACAATATCGACAATCCGGATGATTTCTTTTTCCATATAATGAGATATTATGTCTGGATTACCTGTATATCAACAAAATTACAATTTTTATCAGAAATGAAGGATAAAATCTTCCTTGCTCAGACCTTCCTTGAAAAATACCAATCCCATTCTGAACAGGTCA
This sequence comes from Bacteroidales bacterium, assembly GCA_003142515.1. GTDB lineage: Bacteria > Bacteroidota > Bacteroidia > Bacteroidales > FEN-979 > FEN-979. The sequence goes on along the minus strand of PLMO01000107.1, from coordinate 12,950 downwards.
ATGGTTATGGTAACCGAAGGATGATTCCGGATCTCTTTCCAGGCTTCTTCCATCTCTCCCGACCAGTGAATATCGTCAAGAATAAGAACGGAATCATCGTGGATGTGTTGTAAACATTGATAAAAATATTGCAGGAAAGGTTTTTTCCGGTGATTTCCATCGATAAAGAACAGATCCACTTTCCCAAGTTTCTGAAGCAAGCCTGGCAGAATGTCTTCAAAAGAACCTATAACCTGGCGGACATTTGACAGGCCCAGCAATTCGAAGTTCTTCCCGGCAAAGGCTGCCGTTTCCTGGCATCCTTCAATGGTTGTGATCTGACCTTGCGGGTTTCCCATCGCCAGGTAGATTGTGCTCATCCCGAGTGATGTTCCCAATTCAACCATGACAGCCGGACGGAAATGTCTTGCCATGCGGAAGAGGAGCTGGCCATAAGCAGGTTTAACGCAGGATCTTTTGACTACTTTCTTCACGGGAACAATACGATGGCACCAGGGAATGTCACCGGCACCGGCACCCAAGTCAGACATTTTTATGTATCCCTGGTCCTTTAAAAGCCGAACCCGCAGTTTTTCGATGGACCGGAATTCATCGTACCCGGATTTGTCGTTTAGGATCTGGGCATAGATCCGGTAAACAAAAGGCGAATGAAGGTCAAACTTCGATTTTGCCCTGATCCGGTGGCGTAAAAACCGTAATGCCGTTTCTGATTGTTTTGACATCTTTAAAAAATCGCACAAAATTAGATCATTTACGATTATAAAATCCGGCAGATGAGAATTAAAATTTATGGGTAAATGTTGTACTTTTGTCATTCGACAGCAGCAGATGATCTTTCATAAGGATTCAAAAGTCTCGGATTATTTTTCGCTTGTCAAGATAAGCCATACTGTTTTTTCCCTTCCTTTTGCCTTGATCGGGTTCAGCCTGGCTATTCATGAGACGGGTGATCACCATTATGTACGGTTACTGATCCTGGTGCTTGTGTGTGTATTTTTCGCACGGAATGCTGCCATGGGATTTAACCGTTTCGTGGACCGGGAGCTTGACCGGAAAAACCCCCGCACTGCCTTACGGGAAATCCCGAAAGAGATCATCCGGCCGGGTTCGGCATTGCTCTTCGTTCTGCTGAATGCAGGCTTATTCATAGCCGCCGCATACCTGATCAATCTCCTCTGTTTCTTCCTGGCGCCCGTTGCATTGCTGGTTGTGTTGGGGTATAGTTTCACCAAGCGGTTCACGTTTTTATCCCATGTCATCCTTGGGCTTGGACTTTCCCTGGCGCCCATAGGAGCTTACCTTGCCGTGACAGGCTATTTTGCTGCGTTGCCCGTTATTTATTCTGTGATCGTTATTTTCTGGGTAGCCGGGTTTGATATCATTTATGCCTTGCAGGATGTTGAATTTGATAAAACCGAAAAGTTAAGATCCATCCCCGAATCTTTTGGTAACCGGAATGCGCTGACGGTATCGGCTTTATTCCATTTTTTTGCCATCGTATTGACTGTTTTCGCAGGATGGCTGGGAAATTTCCATGGCTTTTACTGGATCGGCACCGCAATTTTCAGCACCATACTGATCTATGAGCACCTGATCGTGAAACCTTCAGATCTTTCCAGGGTCAATATTGCCTTTGCAACCCTAAACGGCATGGGGAGCGTGGTATTTGCTTTTTTTGTGATGTTGGATATTTTTATCCGTTAATTTTTCCCGTACCCAAATCCTCACCCACGGATTATTTCCACTGGTATCTCACTGCTTAACGATTTTCCCCACTTCCACTGTCCTGTAATTTGTAAGCCGCACAAGATAAACCCCGCTGGGCAATGTTTTTATGTCAATGGTTGCGGTAGGCTCGGTGATTTGGCGGGTGATGACCTGCTGTCCCTCAATATTTACAATTGACAATTTGCTTTCTTGTGTTGCCACTGATGTCTCAATTGTTATTTTGTCTGTGGCTGGATTAGGATAAATAGATAATCTTGATTTCTGTAATTCATTGATACCGACAAAAACTGAATCATATTTCATTACCGTTGCTTTTTCGGAATTTCCATAATCCCGATAAGCCACATAAGGTTGACTATCAGATGGGCCGAATGCAAGGTTTGTGAAATCGGCTTGAGTAAAAGAGAAACTTGTAGGCCCCACATTCACCCAGTTGGTTCCGTCAAATTTTATTACTGTGGTTCCACAGTTATTTCCGCAATCCTCAAAAGCAATATAGGGTTGACCAGATGGACTGAATGCCAGACTAGTAAAACCAGCATTTCCTGCTGAAAAAGCTGGATTTCCCACATTTACCCAGTTGGTTCCATCAAATTTCATTACAGTTGCTTTATAAGAATTCGCCCAATCCTGATATGCTAAATATGGTTCTCCTGATGGACTGAATTCAAAACTTAGGTACCAAACCTTACCTATTGAAAAACCTGCATTTCCTACATTCACCCAGCTGGTTCCATCAAATTTCATAACTGTCGCTTTAAGATAATTTGCGGAATCTCCATCTTGATACGCCACATATGGTTGACCATCAGACGTCCTGATGGCAAGGCTTGTACCTTGAACAGCACCTGCAGAGAATCCTGCATTTCCCACATCAACCCAAGTTGTTCCATCAAATTTCATTACGGTGGCTTTATTAAGATTCCCTCCGTCCTGATAAGCCACATACGGCTCACTAGATGGACTGAAGGCAAGACTTATGGATAAAGCAAATCCTGCTGAGAAACCCGCATTTCCAAAATCCACCCAGTTGATTCCATTAAATTTCATAACGGTTATTCTATTGCCCTTTTCAGAATCGTCAAATGCAACATAAGGTTGACCATCAGTTGGACTAATGGCAAGGCTTGTAAAAGCGACCTCTCCTGCAGAGAATCCTGCATTTCCAACGTTCACCCAGCTGGTTCCGTCAAATTTCATTACCGTTGCTTTATAGGAATTTCCACAATCTCTATACGACACATAAGGTTGACCAGATGGGCTGAAAGCGAGGCTTATAGCGTCAGCTTCTCCTGCTGAGAAAAATGGAGTTCCCACATACTTCCACGCATTATCTAATGGGGAAAATTTGTGCCAGCTTTGCTGGGCAAAAGCCATACCTGGGAACAAAAACATTAGAAGGCAGATTAGTTTTTTCATACCCTTGTTTTGTTAATTATTGACTCTATATTGATTCGGCTTACCGTATAATACAGCCTTTCAAGGGGTTACTTCCTGTGTGGGAAGATGGCGGCAGTAAAGGGGGCAGAAGGAGAATCATCAAAATGTCAAGGACATTAACCCCTGTTCTTGCTCAAAGATACGAAAAGAATGGTGAAAGTCAAGGTTTTCTGATGCTTGTAACCTTATGTGAAAATTACCAGGATATAATTACAGTTACTTAACCTCCAAGGCGAAGAAGGATGCACATCATTTAATGACTCCACTGCTTTGATCTCAACAATAATCTCATCCTCAACCAATAAATCCACCCTGTATCCCAAATCCATCTTCATTTCACAAAAGATCAGCGGCATTCCTTTCTGCTTTTCGACTTTTATTCCTTTCCTGGATAAATCATAATATAAACATTGCTCATATGCACTCTTTAACAACCCTGGTCCTAACTCAGAATGAACAAAAAAAGCCGAGTCAAGAATTTGCTTAAAAACACTCTCCCTTTGTGCGCCTTCGTGCATCCTTTTTCGCCTTTGTGGTTAAATAAAATCACCGTCCCCAATTATCCCGGTCGAGAGAACGATATTGTATCGCTTCTGCAAGATGTTCAGCCCGGATGTCGGGTTGCTTATCGATATCTGCGATTGTCCTCGAAACCTTCAGGATGCGGTCGAATGCACGGGCAGAAAGGCCGAGTTTTTCCATTGCATTTTTCAGCATGAGATTTGAGGCATCATCAAGGTGACAAAACTTACGTAAAATTTTTACCGACATCTGCGCATTGCAATAGATGCCGGGTATTCCCTCAAACCTTTTTTCCTGGATCTGCCGTGCCTCGATAACCCTTGAGCGTACGGTCTCGCTTTTCTCAGAAGGACGTGCATCGCTCAGTTCACGAAACGGTACCGGTACGACCTCCACATGAATATCGATCCGGTCGAAAAGAGGGCCTGAAATCTTGCTCAGGTACTTCTGAACATTTCCTGCCCCGCATTTGCATTCGATCTTCGGATGGTTATAATAACCGCACGGACAAGGATTCATGGCAGCAATGAGCATGAAACTTGCAGGGAAATCAACCGAGAATTTCGCCCGGGAGATGGTTATCACCCGGTCTTCTAATGGCTGACGTAAAACTTCCAGCACNNGTATGGTGTGGCGACCGGAACGGCCTTACGGATACTATCGAATGGTTGTGTAACATTTTACCTGCTACCGAATGGATCTTGGTAGTTTCAAGCGCTTCCTGCAAATTCAGGGGTGGCAGGATCGAAGGCAGCCTTTTTGCCAACATCGTCTTCCCAGCCCCCGGCGGCCCAATCAAAATAACGTTGTGTCCCCCTGCTGCTGCAATTTCCAACGCTCTTTTGATATTCTCCTGCCCCCTGACATCTGCAAAATCATATTCATAATCATTTAGTTTCGAAAAAAATTCTTCGCTGGTATCGACGATCACCCGTTCAAGTTTCCCGGTATCATTGAGAAAATCGATGACCTGCCGGATATTTTCCACTCCATAAACTTCCAGTTTCCCCACAATGGCAGCCTCTTTGGCATTTTGCAGTGGAAGAATGATCCCCTTAAATCCTTTCCGGGTGGCCTCGATTGCGATGGGAAGCGCTCCTTTCATCGGCTGGAGGCTGCCATCCAGAGACAGTTCCCCGAGGATCATGAACGATTCCAGTTTCTCCATCTTCACGATTTTATCGGCGGCAAGGATCGCCACGGCAATGGTGAGATCATACGATGAACCTTCTTTGCGGATATCTGCCGGCGCCATGTTAATGACGATCTTCTTCCCGGGGATCTTGTATCCCGTATTCCGGAGGGCGGAATCAATCCGCTGATGGCTCTCTTTCACCGCGTTATCGGGCAACCCAACCATGAAAAAATTGATTCCCTGATCGATGCAGACTTCAATCGTGATCGTGATGGCATGAATGCCGTATAAGGCGCTTCCAAATGTCCTGACTAACATAAAACCGGATAAGGTTGAGTAATCTATTCCCTTAATCCGGTAAAAACGAAAAGGTAATACGTTTTGGAAAACTTTTTATTAACAATTCTCCGGAAAGTTTACCCGGGAATCTATTTTTCAGGCTTGTATCCTGATAAGGTGAGGATTTTTTGTGCATCCGGTTCCTGCATCATCATCTCCAGTGTGACCTCCGGATTTTTTTGCATATAGGAACGGATGATTTGCAATCCGATCCATTCGCCCAGCCGTGGAGGGGAATCTTTGGAGAATTCCATGGTATAGGGCCCGTCGGCGAGAAATATCCGGAAATACTGGCCATCTGAAGAATAAAGCAGGCGGTTCTCAACCAGGGCTGCCCAGACATGCGTTTCGTTCTTTACGGCCCAACTGTATTGATCTTTTGTATAATCCATCTTAAGGTAACCGGGGACATCAGGGAGCAGCGCATCTATAAGGTATTGCCGTTTCCCTGCTTCAACCATTCCTCCCAGCAGGGTATTGGGTGCGGTTGCCTCCGGGTAAGCGGTATTTACAATCTCCCTCGCACAATCGGGAACGATATGCTCTTCCGTCATCCGATCGGCTTTATAGATCGCAAGTCCATCGGCAAAATAGGGTTTGAAATCCCTGCCGAGATAAGTATCCAGTGCAATAATCAGAACACTGTCGTCAATCTGGACGGGATTGGTATAATCCCCACCGGAGATATACGAATAAACCCTGGGTATCTTTGCATCAGAAAAATAGAACTTCCAGTGACGGAATGCTTCTGTAAGGTCTCTTTCGACTTTCGAAAGATCCCTGTACCGGCTTTCGCATGCTTTCTGAAAATCAATATTCCTCGGATTCTCCAGGTAAGCTTTCATTTCGTCCAGTTTCTTCGCATCATTCAGGTCTGTTCTCAGAAAAAAATAATAAGTATGTTGAATCCGTTCAAGCCCGGCCTGAAGATCTGTAACCGGGACTTTAAACAGGTCCAAATCGTAGCGATGGATTTTAACATCAGCCACCTTGACACCGGAAACATTAACATGCAAGCGGTTTTTGTGCCAATTGCATCCGCCAATAGTAACAATAATGAATAAGAAAAGTGTAAATCGACAAAGTTTCACGCGGGAATGTTTTTCATTTTTAACGGAAAATTATCCTCTATAGTATGAATAATATTATTTGATCATAGTTGTGAACTCTTCTTTTGCAGTGTTCATTCTTCATTTTTAATTTTTAATTTTTAATTGCTATTTGAACCCGTTGATTACTTTTGGATAAAATCCTGTGGGGATCATCCTAGTTCTGCTATGAATGATGTAATTTTGTTAAAAAGCAGCCCTCAGAAGTGATAATAAATCCCGGACCTATGACAAAAATAACAATACGGTTACTGGCCATTTTCCTGATCCTTTTTTTTACAAAGGCAGGTTTTTCACAGAATTCACCGGTGCGACTGGGGTTAAAGATAGCCCCGATCATCTCATGGATGAACCCGAATGAAAAAGATTATACTTACAATGGTGCTACAGCAGGCATCTCTTTTGGGTTTATCAGTGAATTCCATTTTACACAACATTATGCTATTTCCACTGGTTTCAATTTCTCGTTCCTGGGCGGCAACCTTCAGTTTCCCTATGCACAATCACCGGATATAGGAATCCTTGACAGGAAATATAGCTTCCGGTACCTCGAAATTCCATTGATGATGAAGATGAAGACAAAGGAATACGGTAACTTCAGTTTCTTCGGGCAAATCGGGTTCGGCACAGGATTTCTCCTCCGCATCAAAGTGAAGGATAACTTTATGACCCAGACTCATGGGACGATCACGGATAACTCGAACCTTACCACAAGTGAAGTGAGTTTTATCCGTGAAGCCATTCTCGTGGGTTTGGGTACCGAATACAAGATTGATGAATCTGTTTCGTTAATAGTAGGACTTTCTTACAGCAACAGCCTGAACAATGTTTTACAGGGGCAAAACACAAAAGATAACAGTCTGTCGAACCGAAGCAGTCTGAATTATGCTGAACTGAATATCGGTGTTTTGTTTTAATGAAATAACCGGAATAATTTTATGCGCATCGCATTAGCACAATTGAATTACCACATCGGCGATTTTGAGAATAATATCTCAAAGATCAAATCCTATATCTACAAGGCAAAGAGCCTTCCCGCAGATGTGGTGATATTTTCCGAACTGGCAGTATGCGGTTATCCTCCACGTGATTTCCTTGAATTTGATGATTTTATTTCCAAATGCCGTGACGGGATCCTTTCAATAGCACAGGAGTGCAAGGACATTGCGGTCATTATAGGCGCCCCTTCTGTAAATCCATCCGACAAAGGGAAACCGTTATATAATTCCGCTTATTTTCTTGCAGATGGGAAGATAAAGGCGGTCTTTCACAAAACCCTTCTGCCCAATTATGATGTTTTCGACGAGTACCGTTATTTTGAACCCAACCGCCTGCCGTATGCCGTTATTGAATATAAAAAATACAAATTGGCGGTGACCATCTGCGAGGACCTTTGGAACATTGCGGATGACCCTTTATATGTGAGAAACCCGATGGATGAGCTGATCCGGCTGAATCCTGATGTGGTCATCAACATTGCTGCTTCCCCATTTCATTATGACCAGCCAAAACTGCGAAGAGATGTCCTGGTAAGAAATGCAAAGAAGTATAAGCTTCCTTTCTTCTACCTGAACCATGTGGGAGGACAAACGGAATTGTTGTTTGACGGCGGATCGATGGTAGTGGATCCGGAAGGAAATGTTTTTGATGAGATGAAGTATTTTGAGGAAGATTTCCAGGTGTATAACCTGAATGATTTTATTTATAAGAATAAGAAAGAATACCGCGAAGACGCTAAGACGCTAAGTAAGATAGAACTGATTCATGATGCTTTGGTCATGGGTATCCGTGATTATTTTGGGAAGATGGAGTTGAAGACGGCCATTCTCGGGTTATCCGGTGGAATCGACTCGGCTGTAACGCTTGTATTGGCTGCACGGGCATTGGGCAGTGAAAATGTGCGTGCGATCCTTCTTCCTTCCCGTTTTTCGTCGGAACACAGCAAACATGATGCAATTGAACTTGCCGACCGGATTAATGTAAAGCACGACGTCATTGAAATCGATGAAGCTTTTTCGACCTTTGAAGATTTGCTGAAACCCTGGTTTAAGGATCTCCCGTTCAATCTCACAGAAGAAAATATGCAGGCCAGGGCCAGGGCAGTCATCCTGATGGCATTATCCAATAAATTCGGGTACATCCTTCTCAACACCTCCAATAAAAGCGAAGCTGCCGTAGGATACGGAACTCTATATGGCGACATGTGCGGCGGCATATCCGTGCTCGGGGATGTTTACAAGACCCAGGTTTACGAACTGGCTTCCTGGATTAATCGGAAGAAAGAGATCATCCCGCAGAATACCATCGATAAACCGCCATCTGCTGAACTGAGACCGGGACAAAAAGATTCCGATTCGCTGCCCGATTATTCTATCCTCGATAAAATCCTTTATAGTTATATCGAATTGAGAAAAGGCCCAAACGAATTGATAGAAGAAGGATTTGATAAAGAAATGGTGAAACGGGTGCTGAAACTTGTCAACACAAGTGAATACAAGCGGTATCAGACGCCTCCCATCCTGAGGGTTTCAACCAAGGCCTTCGGAACCGGCCGCAGGATGCCCATTGTAGGGAAATACCTCTCGTAAAAGCGTGAACTTTATTCGATGATGGATTCAACGGCGTTGATCTCCGGCAGGACGCGTTTAACCGCTGCTTCTATTCCGCTTTTCAGGGTCATCTGGCTGTGAGGGCAGTTTCCACACATTCCAAGTAACCGTATATTCACGATTTTGTTCTCGGTCATTTCGATAAATTCAACATCTCCCCCGTCTGCCTGGAGATATGGACGGATCTGATCAAGCACGTTTTTCACTTTGGTTTCGAGTTCCTGGTTGGCTGCTGTCATTTTATGTTTTCCTTTTTATTTTCGATGTGATTAATTACGATCTGATCAATGTTTCTGTTTATTGTTAAGTCATTATACCCTGATCGATTCCCTGATGGCATTATGAATGGCTACCTGTTGAGCCACTGTTTCTGCCAGTTGAGCAAATGCAAGTGTCACCGGTGAGTTTTTCTCTGTTGCGATCGGGCTACCCTGGTCACCGGAATCTGAAATGGCGGTCACGATCGGAATCTGTCCCAACAACGGGATGGACAGATCTGCTGCAAGTTTTGCGCAGCCGCTCTTCCCGAAGATGTAATACTTTTTATCCGGCATATCGGGAGGAACAAACCAGGACATGTTTTCCACCAAGCCAAGGATCGGGATCCGGATGGCTTCGGTGTTGAACATATCCGCTGCTTTCCTTACATCGGTAATGGCCATTTCCTGCGGTGTGCTCACGATGATAGCACCCGTAAGCGGGAAATTCTGGATCAGTGTCAGGGGAATGTCGCCGGTGCCGGGAGGAAGATCGATCACCATATAATCAAGTTCATCCCAGATCGCTTCGGTAAGTAATTGTTTCAATGCGGAGGATATCATGGGGCCACGCCAGATCAATGCTTTCGACTGATCAACAAAAAACCCGATCGAAAGAATTTTCAATCCGAATTTTTCGATCGGTATGATCCAGTTCTTCCCATCCCGTTCAATAAAACGTGGCCGGGCATTCTTTAAACCGAACATTATCGGGATCGAAGGCCCGTAGATATCGGCATCCAATAAACCCACCTTCGCACCCATATTGGCCAGTGCAATGGCAAGATTGACGGCAACCGTTGATTTGCCAACGCCACCTTTGCCGGAACCGACAGCAATAATGTTCTTCACATCCTTCAGTAATTCTTCCGTCTGTTTCCTGACTGTTGTAACCTGGGAAGAAAGTTCAATTTCCACTTCAGCATAAGAATCAACGTATTTAAGAATGGCATTTTTGCATTGTTTTTTCAGCAAATCTTTCAAAGGGCAAGCCGGCGTGGTAAGCACCAGCATGAATTTCACCTTATTGCCGTCAATCTTTATATCCTGGATCATATTCAGGGTCACGAGATCCTTTTTCAGATCCG
>PLMO01000107.1:0-2679 GCA_003142515.1 Bacteroidales bacterium | reverse complement strand
TGCATAACCTTCAGTCCTCCGAAATGATGCTTGCCGGTAAGTAATCCAACCCTGTTCACAACCCTGTGAGCGGGAATATTGGCGGTTTGCGTGTGAGAACTGTTCATGGCCCAGCCAACCATACGAGCTGAACTTTTTGTTCCGAGATATTCTGCAATTGCACCGTAGGAAGTCACTCTCCCGGCAGGAATCCTGCGTACAATGGCATAAACTTTCTCAAAGAAGGAATCATCACTCCTGTTTCCTGTTTCCTTCTTCATTGAAGATCACTTTTCAATTCCAGGAGAAAACTTTTAATCCGTTGCAATGAATCGATGATCTCTACCTGCTTTTCAACATCTTCCTTGTTCAGCTTGATCCTTTCACGTGCCCCCTGGAGGGTATACCCTTTTTCTTTAACCAGGTGGTAGATGATCCGGATTTTATTGATATCCTCTTTGGTAAACAACCGGTTTCCCTTTTTATTTTTCTGAGGACTGAGAAAATCAAATTCATTTTCCCAGAAACGGATCAGGGACGTGTTCACCTCAAACAATTCGGCAACCTCGCCAATAGTATAATAAATCTTTTCGATCTTTCCGGCCGGTTTCATTCCTCGTTCAATACGATTAGTCCATTGTTTGCGAAGGCCGTGAGGACAGGTCGAGCATCATCTGATACTGTTCGGCCGACAGGTCATTGAAGAAGAAATAAATAGGGTTGAGCGGAACCCCGTTTTTCCGTACTTCATAATGAAGATGCGGAGAAGTGGATTTCCCGGTATTTCCCACATTACCGATGATCTGACCTCGCAGGACCTTTTGTCCGGGCTTGACGAAGATCCTTGAAAGATGCGCATAAACTGTTTTGTAATTATATCCATGATCGATGACGATCTCATTTCCATAGCCTCCGCCATCATCATGCCCGGCCATTTCAATGGATCCGTTCCCGGTAGCATAGACTTCTGTTCCTATCGGGGCTGAAAAATCCATTCCTTCATGGAATTTCCGGACCTTATAAAAAGGATCCATCCTTGTTCCGAAATAAGAACCAATTCTGCGGAGATCCTTATTGCTTATAGGCTGGATGGCAGGGATGCTTACAAGCATCCGTTCTTTATTCTTAGCCAGATCAAAGACTTCGTCAAACGATTTTGACTGAACATACAATTCCCCGAGGATCTTGTCCATCTTTTTCTCCGTTTCGATGATCAGATCGGAGTTCTTGTAGCCTTTCAGTCTCTCATACCGGTCAACACCGCCGATTCCCGCTTCACGTATCGAACCCGGGATGGGCTCCGCTTCAAAGATCACACGGTAAATATTGTCGTCACGATCCTGGAGATCAGACATTACTTTGGTAACCCTGTCAATCTGGTCGTTCAGAATACGAAACTGTAGTTTCATCTGTTCGATTTCCCGTTTTTGTGCTTTTTCTTTCGGGGATTCGAGAAAATTAAATGCAAGAACGAGTACGACGGCCGCAAACACAACGCCCGTTGACAGATGGGTAAAGAAATACCATAACCTCTTCCGGAATGTGGTTTGGACACGGTCGAAAGTAAGAGATCTTTTATTGAATTTATACTTTACCTTGCTCATTAAAAGCCAAATAAAGAAATATTGGAGATGGACTGCTTAGCGAACACAAAATTACGTAAATAAAGTAACTTTGCAGGCGTTTCTTGTCCTGATTATGTTAAAGATTGTTAAACACCTAATAATCCTTTAGTTAGATGAATTCTCAAACTGTACGCCAGACTTTCCTTGATTACTTCAGATCCAAGGGACATAATATCGTTCCTTCCGCACTCATGGTTATAAAGGATGACCCCACCCTGATGTTTACCAATGCGGGAATGAACCAATTCAAAGATATTTTTCTTGGCAATAAAGAATCAAAATCGTCACGCATTGCGAATACCCAGAAATGCCTCCGGGTTTCAGGCAAACATAATGACCTGGAAGAAGTGGGGCATGACACCTATCATCATACTATGTTTGAAATGCTCGGGAATTGGTCGTTCGGCGATTATTTCAAGAAAGAAGCTATCGAATGGGGATGGGAATTGCTTACCAGTGTTTACGGGATTGATAAAAACCGTTTGTATGTAACAGTTTTTAAAGGAGACAAAAAAGACGGGCTGCCTAAAGATATGGAAACTTATGAAACCTGGAAATTGTGGATCCCTGAAGACCGGATCCTGCTGGGTTCGCGGAAGGACAATTTCTGGGAGATGGGTGATACCGGCCCCTGTGGCCCATGTTCGGAGATCCATGTCGATTTAAGGGATGACAGTGAACGGGAAAAGATTCGAGGCAGTACACTTGTCAATAAAGGAAATTCCCTTGTCATCGAGATATGGAACCTGGTTTTTATCGAATTCAACCGCCTGGCAAACGGGAAGTTGGTTCCCCTGCCTGCAAAACATGTCGATACCGGAATGGGATTTGAACGTCTTTGCATGGTGATGCAACACAAGAAATCCAACTACGATACCGATGTTTTTCAGCCTTTGATCGGAGCCATCGCCCAGAGATCGGGGATTCCCTATGGAACTGATGAAATGGCGGACGTCGCCATGCGCGTGATTGCCGATCACCTTCGCGCTATCGCTTTTGCCATTGCCGACGGGCAATTGCCTTCAAATGTCAAAGCCGGTTATGTGATCCGGAGGATCCTGCGCAGGGCTATCCG
>PLMO01000129.1 GCA_003142515.1 Bacteroidales bacterium | reverse complement strand
AGGTTTTTAGACAGTCTGACGCCTCGCATGCAGCCGCAGTGCGAGCATTAGAAGATTTTATATTTGAATTTCGTTCTCATTTTATTAGCCACAACCAGTTTTCTTTACCAATAAACCCCGCATTGAGGCTGCATGCTTGTTATGGTGCGTTTTTTATTTTCCTTCAGTTATCCGACCAATCTGCTATATATTGATCCAAATGTAATAAGCTTTCATTTACAAAATCGATATCAAAATGATTTGGATCGAATGATTCCAATGAATATTTCATGTCTTCCCGATCTGGATGCTTTTTGTTACCAAGGACCTCAAGTAAGTAATAATAACCGTCAATTCCACCACAATCTTCGGGGGGACAATCTAATTTCCCACCGATGCAAATAGGATATTTTATTGAATTAATAGCAGGTAGAAATTTTTCAACAAGAATTTGATGATGCCAGCCATCGCCGAAATCGTATTCATATTCAAATTTCTCTTTTGTTTCAACAATGATTGAGTCGAGCGTCATTGTATTTGCATCAAAAACCTTCTTATTTCCAAAATCCATATCTTCAAATTCATCATCTGGCTCTCCAATTCTGTAATTATTTATCTTAAACTCAAATAAATGATAATTTTCCCAACCCATTACAATTTGAATGATGTTGTGAAGTTCAAAGAATGAAGTTTGTTTAAGAACCAATACACGCCTCCAGATTGGTGGCTTTGACCCTTTTAAAGTAATTTTCAATTGTATTAGATCATCCATATCCTTGGCTTTAAAAAATGCACCATAACGTTTGTGCATACTTATGTGTTAATGTTATATTAACCTTGGTTTCATCTTAAAGTTGAGGTTATCAGACATGAAGTCCGTTGCTAAACTAATGTTCCCTATCGAGGTTATCCGCATAGAACGATTAAAATAACTATTATCTAAATGAATCGTAGTTCTATATTGACAGGGTTGAATAAAAATTTCGTTCTAATACAAATTTTTGTAAAAAAAGTGAAATGTGGCTTGCTGAAATAATATGAACCCCCTTATATACCTTTTTCAAATTTACTATTTTTCACAATTCAAAAACATTTTTTTTGTTAAAATATTTAATTTGATTAAGATTGGGAGATTGATGATCGACGGGTAAAACAAACATATTTACGATTTCACGATTTTAGAGTTCCGATTGAATTGTGATGTTGACGATCGACGAGTAAATCATCTAATCGTAAATCAAACCATGTTTCCGGTCTCCCGGGTTACACGTTGTCTGTTTGGATCAGGATTTTTTTTATCTTTGTAAAAAATACACGTTCATTTTAATATAAAAATTTGAAACAGCAAATCCTGCTCATGAATGTATTTTGTGTTCCCTGTTTTCATTACCACAGGTAGTTTATCGGGATTTGACCAACAGTGGTGGTGCGGCAGATACGAAAACCATTAAAACTGTCGTTTGGAGTTAAGATGCCATGAAATTGGATGTTGCTTATGAATCCTTACCAACTAAAACAATAAAAATCGTAAGATTATGAGAAAATCACTATTGATCACCGGAATAATGCTGTTACTGATCGCAGGTTCCGGAGTGCGATCGTCAGGATGTACAAATTTTTTATTCACCAAAGGGGCGACAGTCGATGGATCGGTGATGATCACCTATTCAGCCGATTCACATACCCTTTATGGGGAGTTGTATTACAAGCCGGCTAAAGATTATCCTGCAGGAACAATGATGGACGTTATTGAATGGGATACAGGGAAGAAACTGGGGAAGATCCCGCAGGTTCGTCATACTTACTCAGTCGTTGGAAATATGAATGAACACCAGGTTGCCTTGGGCGAGACCACCTATGGGGGGCGTGACGAACTTCAACACCAGACGGGAGCCATCATTGATTATGGATCGATGATGTATCTTGCCATGCAACGTGCAAAAACCGCACGGGAAGCCTTGCAGGTAATGACTGACCTCGTTGAAAAGTACGGTTATTACAGCGAAGGCGAATCCATCTCCGTTTCCGATAAAAATGAAGCCTGGATCTTTGAGATCATCGGCAAAGGAGAAAAGGAAAAAGGAGCAATCTGGGTGGCCCGCCGTATTCCCGACGGGTATATTTGTGGTCATGCCAACCAGGCACGTATCACACAGTTTCCCCTGAACGATCCTGAAAACTGTATCTATTCAAAAGACATCATCACCTTTGCCCGCGCAAAAGGATGGTTTGACGGCAAGGATGAAGAATTCAGCTTTTCCGATATCTATGACCCTGTTGTGTTTTCAATGGCCAGGGCTTGCGAAGCGAGGGTTTGGGCTATGTTCAACCACGTAAACAGCAACATGGGCCAATATGAGGATTATGCTATGGGAACTATTACCAAGGGGAAATGGGGCTATGCCACCAACCGCATGCCGCTATGGGTGAAACCCGATAAGAAAGTTTCCGTTCATGATGTCATGGGACTGATGCGTGATCATTTTGAAGGGACCAGGATGGATATGAACAATACTTTCAGTGCGGGACCTTTCAATTGCCCTTACCTTTGGCGCCCGATGTACTGGACAACCGACAGCGTGAATTATTTTGTCAACGAACGCGCTGTCTCCACCATGCAAACCGGATTTGTTTTCGTGGCTCAAAGCCGTTCCTGGCTGCCCGACCCGATCGGGGGTATCTTCTGGTTCGGAGTTGACGACACCTACTCAACCGTATTCAACCCCATGTATTGCGGGATCCTGAAAGTTCCCCATTCCTATGCGGAAGGAAACGGAAGCATGGTTGAATATTCGCCTACCTCTGCTTTCTGGACATTTAATTTTGTGTCAAATTGGGCCTATACAAAATATGATTACATGATTAAAGACATCCAGAAAGTGCAGCTTGAACTTGAACTGGGATACATCGATCAGACAGCCAAGATTGATAAAGAAGCTGTTGCAATATACAAGACCGATAAGAACAAAGCCAGGGCCTACCTGACAAATTACTCGGTAAAAACCGGGGATGGCACCGTTGCCCGCTGGAAACAACTGGGAGAATACCTCCTCGTAAAATATATCGACGGTAACGTAAAAAAAGAGAAAGATGGAAAATTCCTGACCAACGGAACCGGGCAGGGCGTCATGCCCAATCAGCCCGGATATCCCAAATGGTGGCTGAATGAGATCATCAGGGAACATGGAGATGTTCTGAAAGCGCCAAAAGAATAGTAATCATCATGGAACAAGCTTAAAAACAGGGTACCGTCTATGGTATCCTGTTTTTTTATTTTATATTTGCATCATCCAAAAAATACGTTGCTATGGAGGAACAAAAGACAAATAGCCGGACATATAAAATCATCACCGGTATTTTAATCCTCGCGCTTCTCATCTTAGTCATATGGACATCCAGACAAAGAACGCAGTTAACATCGCTTATCCAAGAAAAGGAACTGGAGAAAACAGATCTTCAGAAAGAACTGGATTCTATTATCATCGAACACAATAAAACCAAACAGGCTTACGGCGCCCTTTCCGATTCCCTGAAAGCAAAAGACAGCGTGATCCAGGCCAATGCCGTTGAGATCAGGAATCTTCTCGGTACAAAATGGGAATACCAAAAGGTCAGTAAAAAACTTGCCCGCCTGCAAACCATCGCACAGGGCTATGTCCGTCAGATGGATTCTCTCTATACCGTGAACCAGGAGTTGCATGCCGAAAACGATAAGATCCGACAGGATTTCAGAAATGAACAAACCAAATCACAGTCGTTAGTCAAAGACAAGGAAGAACTAACTGCCAGGGTCAACCAGGCAGCCATTCTCAAGGCCTATGATGTAACCGCCTCGGCACTAAAACTGAGAGGCGGGAATAAAGAAACGCCCACCGATAAGGCCAGCCGCACCGACCGGGTCAACGTATGTTTCACTATCGGGGAAAATCCCTTAGTGAAACCAGGCAGGAAAAACATCTATGTCTGTATCTGCAGGCCAGACAAAATTGTTGTTACAAAGACAAAATATGATACGTTTACTTTCAACGGGCAGATCCTTCCTTATTCCATCCGCGAAGACATTTCGTATGAGGGAAAGTCGATGAATCTTTGTGTTAAATGGATCAAGAGGGACAACGACAAGCCGGCCATGAAAGGCACATATACAGTTACCGTGTATGCTGAGGACAAAGAGATCGGTTCAGGAACATTTCAGTTAAAATAGCATGACCACACAAGGAAAACCAAAACGCATCGGGATCCTGACAGCGGGAGGAGACTGCCCCGGGATCAATGCAGCCATACGGGGAGTAGGCAAAACGGCCATCCTGGAATACGGGATGGAAGTCATTGGCATCTCATCCGGGTTTCTCGGGTTGATCAACCAGGAATTTGTACATCTGGATGAGAACCAGCTTTCCGGTATCCTGACACTGGGAGGAACCATCCTCGGGACATCGCGGGAAAATCCATTTAAAAAAAGTGCGGTCTTCAACAGCATTGATAAGCCAAAGCTGATCAAAAAGCATTACGAAGAAATGGGACTGGATGCTCTTGTTTGCATCGGGGGCAATGGAACACAGCGCACAGCCAGTCTCCTGGCTGAAGAAGGACTGAATATTATCGGGATCCCGAAAACCATCGACAATGATGTATGGGGAACGGATATCACCTTTGGGTTTGATTCCGCGCTGTGGATCGCTGTGGAGGCCATTGACAGGCTTCACACCACGGCCAACAGCCACAAACGGATCATGGTGATCGAAGTGATGGGACATCATGCCGGATGGCTTGCCTTGTATTCCGGAATTGCCGGTGGAGGAGATGTGATTCTGATGCCGGAGATCGAATATGATATTGATATTGTTTCAAAATATCTGAAGAAAAGAGCGGTGAATAAGAAACCTTATTCCATCGTGGTGATAGCAGAAGGTATTTCCTGCCCGAAAGGGGAAAAACCCGGTAATTACATTGCACAAGAGATCAGCAACCGGACCGGATTAGAGACCCGTGAAACCATCCTGGGATATATCCAGCGCGGCGGCAGCCCTTCTCCCATGGACCGTGTGCTGGCAACACGATATGGCACATACGCTGTGGAACTCATTGCAGAAGGAAGGTTCGGTATGATGGTCTCTGCGCGCAATGACGAGATCATTGCAGTTCCCCTGAAAGAAGTAGGCGGAAAATTACGCACTGTGCCTCTCGATCATGCCCTGATAGAGAAAGCAAACCGGATGGGCGTTTGTTTTGGAAATTGCAAAGTTTAATCCCCGAATTTAATATCTTTGATATTCAGTTGAAGGGAAACGTTTCCGTTCCATTCATTTTCTTCCACGTGATAACAGATATTGAAAGGGATCCCTTTTTCGATTTTTCCGAAGTGATCCCCCTGCTGGAAGGCGATTGCAGAAAAAGGCCCGCCGGAAATTTCGGGATGAACAACATACAGCTTCAGGTGGTTTTTCCCTACAATCCGCGATCCACCCGCATCGATGATACCATCGGTCCTGAATAGCGGTGACATATTGCCGGGGCCAAACGGGGAAAACTGCTTCAGGATGTTAAAAAACCTCGAATTGATGTTGCTAAGTGGCAGGTCGGTGTCGATCTCAATCTCGGGAACTAATTCTTTCCCGTTTAATTTCTCTGTCACGGCCCGCTCAAAACGGTCGATAAAGACCTGAAGGTTCTCCGGCTTCAGTGATAATCCTGCTGCATATTTGTGACCTCCGAAATGTTCCAACAGGTCGCTGCAGGAATCGATCGCATCATACACATCAAAATCCTTGACGGACCGGGCAGACCCGGTGATCAGTTCCCCCGATAGCGTTAGAACAATAGTAGGCCGGTAGTAATGTTCGGTGAGCCGGGAAGCCACGATCCCAATCACCCCTTTGTGCCAGTCGCGGTTGAAGATGACCGTACTCTTTGCTGTTTTCAGGCGTTCATCCAGTTCGATCATCTCGATGGCCTGCTGTGTGGCCATCGCATCTAAGTTTTTCCGCTCGGTATTATAATTATCGATCTTTTCACCCAGGTGAAGAGCTTCCTCAAGATCTTCACAAATAAGTAAGCGGACGGAATTCCGTCCGCTTTCGATCCGTCCTGCAGCATTGATCCTGGGACCAACCAGGAACACCAGGTCGGTTATCGTTAACTCTTTATTGAAAAATCCTTCACCGTCCCCGTTGGTTTTTTTCTGAACATTGCTATACCGTAAGATGGCTTCCAGTCCGGGACGCGGTTGGATATTCATCAGTTTCAATCCGTAATAAGCCAGGATTCTGTTTTCCCCGGTGATATCGACAATATCGGAAGCTATGCTCACAACCACCAGGTCTAAGTATTGCGAAAGGTCATCGAAGGGAATGTTGTTGCGTTGTGCATAGGCCTGGATCAGTTTGAAACCAATACCACAACCCGATAATTCCTTGTATGGATAGGGACAGTCTGCACGTTTGGGATCGAGCACCGCGCAGGCGGGAGGAAGTTCACTTCCCGGGCGGTGATGGTCACAGATGATAAAATCAACTCCTTTTTCATTTGCATACTGTACTTTTTCAACTGCTTTTATCCCGCAATCAAGGGCAATGATAAGGGAAAATTGGTTTTCGGCAGCAAAGTCGATCGCCTTGAATGAAATGCCATATCCTTCAATGTAACGGTCGGGGATGTAAAAATCCAGCTGATCATAAAACTTATGGAAGAAGGTATACACCAGCGCAACGGCGGTGGTACCGTCAACATCATAATCCCCGTATACCAGGATCTTCTGGTTTTCTTCGAGGGCTGTTTCGATCCGGTCGATCGCAGCCGTCATATCTTTCATCAGGAAAGGATCATGAAGATCGGAAAGAGAAGGACGGAAAAACGATCTGGCTTCTTCGAACGTGGTGATTCCTCTTTGTATAAGCAACTCCGCCAGGTTCCGGTCGATGTTAAGTTCCCCGGCAAGGTTTTTCACCATTTCCCGGTCACTTGATTCTTTAAGTACCCAGCGTTTTTCCATTCGTCAGATTTTCATTGTAAAGATAAAAAAAAATACCGATGAGGGGGAGGGATTTTAATATTTCGATAATTGATTGATTATTTTTTAACCATCCAGGTGCAAACATTATTCCGCTTTGGGATTACACAGAGAAACACAGAGAAGTCACAGAGGTACACAGAGGTCATAACCGGTATCTCCGTAATCCGTTTCTGAGCATGGTTACATTAAAATTGATCAGCAAGCCGATTTTCTTTCCGGCAAATTTCATATAGGTCAGGATCTGAGCTTCGTGAACAGGATTAAACGCATCAACAGATTTTAATTCGATGAGCACTGTATCCTCAACCAGGATATCGATCCTATATCCATAATCTAATTTTCTTTCTTTATAAATAACCGAAACAGGCTTTTGGGTTTCAACTCTTAAGCCTGAATTCTGCAGTTCATATACCATGCATTCTGCATAAGCAGATTCCAATAATCCCGGACCAAGATGTTTATGCACTTCGATGGCACAGCCAATGATTTTCTGGGTAATCTCGTTAATCTCCATAATTTTTCTCTGTGATTCTCTGTGCCTTCTCTGTGTCCCTCTGTGTAATTCCATAAAGCATCAAGCCGGCACATCAGGGTTAAAGAAACTTTCTTTTCCCCTTAATCGGTTTAAATCGAAAAAGTAATATGTTTATTTGAAAAAAAATTCTACAATCAGTCAGAATATATAAAAATTAAAATATTCCCGTACCTTTGGTAAAATAACCATTCATTCCCATCCTAAAAATCATCCTCTAATGATCTTCACATTTTTAAAAAAAGCGATCCTGTTCCAGTTTTTGCTTTTAACCTTGATGCAGGCAAATGCCCAGTGGAACAAGGTTTATGATGTCAGCCTTCAGATGCGCGGCATTAATTTCATCAATAAGGATACCGGCTACATCTGTGGCGCCTACGAGGGGCCAAAGCTCATGAAGACGACAACCGGGGCTTATACCTGGGAAGATATTACCGGCTCATTCACGGCCCAGATCTTTTCCGTTCATTTTATAAATAAATCTATCGGATTCGTTTATTGCGATGATACAGGGAATCCCGGTATTTATAAAACCACAGATGGTGGTTCTACATGGATGTTTAATTACTTTTCGCCACCTTACATATGGTCATTTTCATTTGTTAGTCCGACAACCGGTTATGCTTTTCCGGGAGTCATGGAATATGCCTATTGCGTGAAAACCACAGATGGCGGTGATACATGGACACAGATTGCAAGCATCACGACACCGGGAGAGGGTTTTGGAATATGGGATTCCCATTTCCCCAATGAAAACAGGGGGTATTTTGTAACGGACGAAGGATCTGTTTACCGGACGTTAAATGCGGGGATCAATTGGACAAAGGTTTATCATACATCGTCCTATTCATTACGCGGAGTATACTTTACAAGTCCGGATTCCGGTTACGTTACCGGCGCCAAGAACGATTGTTTTGGGTCGGATTGCGGATTGCTGCTTACAACCATCGATGGCGGAACAACCTGGCAAAGCACTTATTTCCCGAACGAATGCTACGACATCATTTTTACAGACAGCGATACCGGGTATATGAGTTCAAGTGGGATTTATAAAACAACTGACAAAGGCGTTACCTGGGTGATGGATACCAGTAATTATTATTATAGTACCGTCCGGCTTGATTTCCCTACCAGGAACATCGGTTATGCAATTGGTGCTTATGGGTCCGTCCTGAAACATGATCCCGATATAGGCGTTTCTACTCACAATATAAAGAAATCACAAGGACTGATGATTTTCCCGATCCCGGCAACCGGCCCAGTGAATATTTCTTTCGATATCGAATCGGCCTCAGAAGTCATAATTGACCTTCTTAGCAGCCAGGGAATCCAGCAAAGACAGTTATACCATGGCTTCATGACCATAGGGCATCATACGCTTCAGGCATCCATGGAAGGACTTCCGGCGGATATTTATTATTGCCGATTGATCACCCGTGAGACGGTGACCACAAAGAAAATTGTTGTTGTCAGATAAGTAGGTTAGAATTCCGCATTTTTTGGCGTGCGTGGAAACGGGATCACATCGCGGATGTTGCTCATTCCCGTCATAAAAAGAATCAGCCTTTCAAATCCAAGTCCGAAGCCACTGTGCGGCGCCGTTCCGAACTTCCGTGTATCCAAATACCACCAAACATCCTTTTCGGGGATATTGAGTTCATGGATACGGTTTGTAAGCTTTTCCAGGTTCTCTTCGCGCTGGGAACCGCCAATGATCTCACCGATCTTCGGGAACAGTACATCCATGGCGCGAACTGTCTTGTTATCCTCATTCATCTTCATATAGAACGCTTTGATCTCCTTAGGATAATCGGTCAGGATAACCGGTTTATGAAAATGCTTTTCAACCAGGTAGCGTTCATGTTCGGCCTGCAGGTCGGTTCCCCAGTCAACCGGGAATTCCCACTTCTGCCCGGAAGCTTTCAGGATCTCCACCGCTTCGGTATAACTTAAGCGAACAAAGTCGTTTTCGGTGATAAATTTCAAGTGTTCGATGAGTTCGGTATCGTACATTTTGTTAAGAAACTCCAGGTCATCCATGCAATTTTCAAGGGCATACCGGATGAGATATTTCAGGAATTCTTCCGCCAGATCCATGTTATCTGTGATATCGTAGAATGCCATTTCCGGTTCTATCATCCAGAATTCGGCCAGGTGGCGGGGAGTATTTGAGTTTTCGGCACGAAACGTAGGTCCGAAGGTATAAACCAGNNTCACCAAAATCAACCGAACCATCGGGTTTCAAAGGAGGATTTTTCGGATCAAGGATGGAAACGCGGAACAGTTCCCCTGCACCCTCTGCATCCGACCCGGTGATGATGGGTGTATGGAGGTAATAAAATCCGTGATCATTAAAATATTTATGGATGGCAAATGACATCGCATGGCGGATGCGTAAAATGGCGCCAAAGGTATTCGTACGAGGGCGCAGGTGGGCATTCCCGCGGAGAAATTCAAGGCCATGTCCTTTTTTCTGTAAGGGGTAAGTTTCCGGATCGGAGGTTCCGAAGACTTTTATCTTCTTTGCCTGGATCTCGACGGGTTGTCCCGATGCAGGCGAATCAACCAGGGTTCCTGTTACTTCGATGCAGGCGCCGGTGGTGATTTGTTTCAGCAGTTCTTCGCTGAACTGTGCCACTTCAGCCACAACCTGGATGTTATGAATGACTGAACCATCGTTGAGGGCAATAAAGGTGATGTTCTTATTTCCTCTTTTTGTCCTGACCCATCCCCTCACCAAACATTCTTTTCCTGTTTCTTTTGACNNCAAAAATACGGGAAATACCGGTTTCCGGCAAAGGGTTTTTTTGTTACTTTTACAAATGGATTCAATCTTGCTGAAATCTGAAAAGCAAACCCGAAGAACACTGGTACTATGAAAGTCTTTCCTGATATAATTCCCATGAACAGCTGGTTGCCGGTGGAATCGCTGCCCTTCGTCATTGCAGGCCCCTGCAGCGCTGAATCGGAAGAACAGGTAATGTCGACGGCAAGGGAACTTGCAAAAATCCCGCAGGTCAAGGTTTTCCGGGCGGGACTCTGGAAGCCGCGCACACGGCCGAGTTCATTCGAAGGCGTGGGCAAGCGCGGACTTATATGGCTCGCGAAGGTGAAAGCGGAAACCGGACTGCTCACTACAGTAGAAGTTGCCAATCCACAGCATGTAGAAGAAGCGCTCAGCCACGGGATCGATATCCTGTGGATCGGTGCCCGCACTGTTGTAAACCCGTTTTCGATCCAGGAGATCAGTGAAGCCCTCCGTGGCGTTGATATACCGGTGATGGTCAAAAATCCGCTGAACCCCGACATCAAGATCTGGATCGGGGCGCTGGAAAGGCTTAACCAGTCTGGCATCCGGAAACTCATTGCCGTTCACCGCGGATTTTCATTCTTTGCCCACACTCCTTACCGGAATTCTCCCATGTGGGAAATCCCGATCGAATTGAAACGATTATACCCCGACCTTCCTGTCCTGGTTGACCCCAGCCATATCTGCGGGGAAACCAGCCTGTTGTTCCCGGTGGCACAGAAAGCTCTCGACCTTGAAATGGACGGGCTGATGATCGAGGCCCACATCCGGCCGGAAGAGGCCCTTACCGATAAAGAGCAACAGATCACACCAGATCAACTAAGAGAGTTGCTTTCAGGATTAGTCATCCGTAAGGAACATGGGACAATCGAATTTGAGAATAAACTGGAAGAACTTCGTTCGGAGATCGATAAATTAGATGAAGAACTGATCGACATTCTCGGCCGGAGGATGAACATCGTGGAAGAGATTGGAAAATACAAGAAAGAAAACAACATAACCATTCTCCAGTTGAAACGCTGGAGCCGGATCATCCACGACCGCGTAGATACGGGCGTGCGAATAGGCCTGTCAAGGGAATTCCTGCTAAAACTGCTGGAAACGCTGCACGAAGAATCCATCCAACGTCAGACGGAAGTCATGAACAGGGATCATTGATTTACATCCATTTCCTGATCTTAAAATAGATTACCACGAACAGGGCGATCCCCAATAGTATTCCCGAAATGATAAGATTAGACTGCATGTATTCCCTGACCGGCAGTTTGATCATCAACCCGAAAACACTGGCAATAAAGGTNNTTCGCGGTCGTCCTCGATGATGTCCCAGGCACGCTGGTAGGAGTCCATGATATTTCCCCAGTAATCTTCCATGTTGTCGGCAAACCCCCTGATAGCGCCGCTTTGCAGTTTGTTGAATAAGTTCATCTGGGGTTTTAAGATCGTATTAAGAAGAATGACATTTTTTCTTGTAATCGAAATTTTCTCAATCGTTTTTTCCGGTTTCCGGCTGAAAAGTTCTTTACCACAAATATCCACCGATTTGTCGACAAGGTCCACCAACTTCCGGGTATCTTCGATTACGTATTCAAGGATCTTGTATAACAATGCATCACTGGATTCAATCGCCATTTTTTGTCCGGTAAGCGTTTCATTTTGCTCCTGCTTGAACAATTCCTTGATCAGCCAGTGTGATTTGCCCATGGTAATCAGGAAATCCTTTCCCCAGAAAACCTTGATTTCTTTGGCTTCAACAAATTCTCCCTGTATATCCATAGATGGAAAGTGGAGGATCAGGAAACGGTACTCTTGGTAGATGTCGATCTTGGGCCTCAGGTTTACAGGGCTTTTGCAGTCTTCAATATCAAGGGGATGAAAATGATAGTAATCCTGTAATCCTTGTAATTCTTCTTCGGTGGGCCGGAAAAGATGCGACCAGCGAAGAGTCCCGAGTTTGATCGTTTCTATCATAGGATGTGGATTTTAGTGAATGATGATGGTTGCACCCTGAAATATAATTTCTCCGTAGCGGGTAAATGCAAAGTTCGGATTAATTTGTGAAACAAAAAATCCTTAGTCATACTTTGTGTTGTGTCTTTAGGCGTCTTAGTGGTTAAAATGTTTTCACCGCAAAGTCGCGCAGACGCTAAGAACGCAAAAAAAAATTAAACTTCGTACTTCGCACATTTTTTTGTGCGTTCCCCTTCGGGTCGGGCTTTCCGCTCCAAGTCCTCGCTCATTCTTCGCTCCGGGCTTTCCGCTCCAATCCCTAACGCAGTGTGGGTTTGGGAAAATCTGCTCAAACTATTACATACCCCGATCAATTTTTATCAGCCTAACCATTATTTAATATATTTTGCAACTTTCGTTTGACTTTCATTTTTCATATTGTATATTTGCAACCCTTACCTTTAATAATTACAATTTGATTTTATTAGGTTTTTTTGTATCCGTATTTTATTATATTTGATGTTGATAATATAGATGTTAAAAATCATCGAAGAAACTTTTATTATAATTCAGCAAATCAATTTCCTATTGATCTCAGTGAATACATCATCACCTACTCGCAGTTCTAATCAATTGGTATGAACCAGAGAGCAAGCTCTGGACTCAATTTCCGCAGGAAGCTGCGGGGAATTTAACACAATCAACCAACATGATTTCAATCCCTCAAAAACTCCTTTACCTGACGCTTATTCTTCTCTGCACAACATCTACTTTACATTCGCAGATCTCATTTCAGGTGACGTTGAAAGACAGCACATATGATAATATGGTGTATGATGCAATCGAATTATCAAACGGACAATTTATCATTGTTGGCATGAGAATCCTGCAACCAGGTATTTATGCCGCAAATATCATGAAAATAGATGCTTATGGAAACTTGTTACACCAAAACATTCTTCGTTTTAATGGAAACAGCAGCAGACTTTTAAGTATCATTCAACTTTCAGAGGACCAATTTGTTCTGAGCGGGGTAACTTATCCCGGAACCGCCGGAAATATTTGGATATGTGTCATGGATTCCTCATTGAATGTAATTGCTCAGAAGAGTTACATCCTTGGGACTTATTCTTTATATTCTTCCAAAATGAAACTTGATTACCAAAACAATATCCTGGTTTTTGGAAGAATTGATTCGTTGGGTACCCCATATTCATTTATTTTCAAATTAACACCTGATATGGACAGCATTTACTGTAGAATTTACGATGAACAATGGTCAATAGGGCAGGATTTAATTGAAAGAAGTGATCATAAGGGTTATTATTTTTTGGCAATAGGGTTTAATTTAGGATCTGGAAAAATACTATCACTTGATCCTGATTTTAATATTGAAAAGATCACAATACTAAATGATGAAATAGGAGATCATGGAACCCTTAAACTTTTTAATTCAACCCATTTTATGGTTTGTGCTCTTAAGGCTCCAACGAATTCAATGAGCTATAAAATAGGTGTTCAGTTGTATGATACTACTTTCAACCTGATTCATTACAGCTATTATGGAAAAACCGACACAAGTGAATATCCGGCATTGATTAAAAGTCTTGACTTTTCGGATCCTTTGTCTGTTTTTATCGGTGGTACCAGTAATATGTTTCAATATGAGTTCGTCCGTGCCGACAATTGGTACAGGCTGAACAACATAGATACGGCCTTTAATCTGAAATGGGAAAGATTTTATGGCGGAGATGGTTGTTATGCACTATATGGCATTTTAGCAACACACGATGGGGGTTGCCTTATGTATGGGACATTATGGGATTATCATAATAACCCTGATTACACTCGTTACCTTCGATTGATTAAAGTTAGTAAAGATGGGTTGCTTTCGGATGAAAACGGGAAACCAGGTGTGAAGGCGCAGGAAGTCATCCTTTATCCGAATCCTGGAACTGACAGAATAATTGTAGAATCTGCCTTAAAAAATCTTATTGTCTCATTTTTTGATATGACCGGAAACTGTGTTGTTAAGAAATCTATTCAATCCACGGTTGAGTCATTGGATGTTTCTGAATTGTCAACTGGAATCTACTTTTATCAGGTCAAATGTGGTGATAAGGTTGTAGAAAGTGGGAAATGGATAAGGGAATAAAGTGTTTTACCGCTTCTTCCACCGGAAGGTGGTAATCATGTGCTCGACATCTTTTTTCAGGAAATCAATGACTGGCGCTAAGGAATCATTGTTCGGAACAAGATCGAAGTAAAGAGCGCCCCTGACAAAATTCTTAGTACTGTCGGTCAGGTAGAATTGATAGGTGGATGCTGCATCAGAACCGGTGATCTCATATACCAGCCCAA
This sequence comes from Bacteroidales bacterium, assembly GCA_003142515.1. Classification (GTDB taxonomy): domain Bacteria; phylum Bacteroidota; class Bacteroidia; order Bacteroidales; family FEN-979; genus FEN-979. The sequence goes on along the minus strand of PLMO01000129.1, from coordinate 15,107 downwards.
ACACATTTTCAACCGTGTCGACATATTCCCGCTGGGTGATGGCATTGGCTTTCGGAATGTGCTTATTCACCAGGGTGTGCGAATCGTTGAGATAGGTAGCCAGGTTTTTGTCGATAGTTTTATAACTGATATGCAGTTGGGCATTATATGGATAGTAAACAATGTTGATCCAGTAGGGTTCTGCCATACGGGAACTGTCGCGAACGATCTTTGCATATACCGGGTATTCGAAGGTATAGGGGAAAGTGGTATCAAACAACCGGTATTCCTTTCCGGGAAAATCGATCCGGTAATAACCACGGGGCTTTGGAACATAGCTATTCTGGCAGGAAGCGAGCACGACCAGAATTACTGCTAAGAAAAAGAACCGGGTTATTCTCATTCGTGTGTTACTAAATAAGCTGGCGAATTGGCGAACTGGCGAGTCAAAAAAACTCTTAACTCACCAGCTCGCCAGCTCGCAAACTCGCCAACTACTAAAAGGGAAGATCATCCTCAGGTGTGGTTGTTTCTCCGTTGCCATTCTCTTTTTCAATCACTATGGGAGCGTTTCCTCCGGGTGCGCTTTCGCGTTTCGGGCCGCCCAACATGGTCATCGCATCGCCAAGAATTTCGGTGATAGAGCGTTTCTGGCCTTCCTTATCCTCATACTCGCGTCTGCGGATCCGTCCCTCAATGTAAACTGTGTTCCCTTTTTTCAGATAATTTTCGGCCACTTCTGCAAGCCCTCTCCATAGCACGATGTTATGCCATTCGGTATGCTCTGTTTTTGCGCCTTCTTTGTTCTTGTAAACTTCTGTCGTTGCAAGTGAAAATGATGCCTTTTTAACGCCGCTTTCCAACCGCATGATATCCGGATCTTTTCCGAGGTTTCCGATCAAGATCACTTTGTTGATTCCTGTTGCCATGATTTTTTTTTTTTGTAAATACTCCGTGAACAAAAGTACAAATAATGTCCGGCCGGTTTCATTATTTTTACATTAATCGGTCAAAAATGAAAAGGTAATATGCTTTTTGGGATTTTTTTTTGCCCGGGCATTATTTTAAAAGCGGCATCAGGATCAGGGTGATGGATAATCCTACCAGAATAGCAATCGAAACCCATGCGATAATGTTCTGTACCGGCTTGTTCACATGCTTCCCCATGATTTTTTTATTATTTACCAGCAGGATCATGCAAACNNGATGATCACCCCGAGCACGATGATGGCGGTATACAGCCAGTAAAACTGGGGAGCTTCTTTCCATTTCTTGTCGATCCCGGCTTCGAAGCCAAAAGCCTCACAAACATAAAAAGCCGTTGCCAGCGGCAGGATGGTAGCGGAAAAGATCGAAGCAATGAATAATCCAAAGGCAAACACCTGCGAAGAAATCGCACCGGCTAATGGTTTCAACGCCATAGCTGCATCTTTCGCTTCATTGATCACGATATTATTGATGTGCAAGGTGGAAGCGCAGGCCACCATGATAAAGAATGCAACGACTACGGTTGCAAGGCAGCCGACAATGATATCCACGAGAATATACTTGTACTGCCGTATCTTCAGTCCTTTCTCGATCACGCTCGACTGTATGTAAAACTGCATCCAGGGGGCAATCGTGGTACCGATGATCCCGATGATCACTTCGATGCTCTGGGTATTCATTTTCATCTCCGGATGGATGATCGAGTGCCCGATCTCCTGCCAGTGTGGTTTTCCCATCAATGCAGAGATCACATACATCAGCAATGCAACACTGAATACAAGGAAGATTCTTTCCGCGATCTTGTAATTTCCCTTCACCACCATAACCCAGACCATAACCGCTACGATGGGAACAGAAATGTACTTACTCACGCTAAAGATCCCGAGACTGCCGGCTACTCCGGCAAATTCAGTGGTTGTATTACCGATATCGGCCACCAGCAATCCGATGAAGATAAAAAAGGTAATTTTCACACCGGCATTCTCCCGGATCAGGTCGGCCAGTCCTTTCCCGGTAACGATCCCCATCCGGGCGTTCATCTCCTGGATGATTACAAGAACCAGGAATGAAGGAATCAGGGTCCAGATCAGGTTATAGCCATATAAGGCGCCGGCCACGGAATAGGTGGTGATCCCGCCGGCATCGTTATCCACGCTGCCGGTGATAATACCCGGGCCAAGAATGGCGGCAAACAAAGCAACATTCCGCCAGATCGATTTTCTTCTCATCGCAAAGGCCATCTCAACTCCTCTCTGAAATTAACGGGTTTTTCTCCGGTTTAATAAATCTTCCACGATGTCTTCCACCACCACAACTCCTTCCAGTTCCATGTCGCGATTGATAACGGGAACAGCAAGCAGGTTGTACATTGAAAATAGCTCGGCCAGCGAATCCACTTTGTCCTGGTCGAAAACCGTAAGGGGTTTCTGCTTCGTGATCTCTTTAAGTTTTAAGGATGGGTTTGCAATGATCAGCTCCATAAGGGATATGGCAAAAACCAGCTTATTATTCTTATCCGTAACAAAGATTGAATATATGTTTGAAGGCTCAGGATGCTCCTTCCGGATTTCGTTGATGGTTTCTTCAACGGTCATATCTTCCCTGAAAGTGAGAAAGCCGGTGGTCATGATCGAACCCACAACTTTATCCGTGTATTCGAGTAATTCCCTGACTTCTTCGGAAGATTCTTTTTCCATCTCATCCAGGATCTTGATGGCTTTTTCTTCTTCCAGAACATCCAGCAGGTCGGCAGCTTCGTCGGCAGGCATCTTTTCGAGCAGGTCGGCCATCTTTTCAACCGGGAGACTCTCTGCAATTTCGATCTGGGCTTTAGGTTCAAGTTCTTCGAGTACGTCGGCAGCCTGTTCTTCATCCAGCGAGGCAAAGATGGAAGTGCGGGTCGCCCGATCGAGATCCTCGATGATATCGGCCAGGTCGGAAGGATGAAGCATATGCAGTTTGGAGGATGATTTGGAAAGCTTGATACTTGATTTGGAAAAATCCACGGTTTCAATGTCATCCCAAAGGATCATTTTTCCCGGGATGCTAACATTCACGGGATCCAGGGCAGTTTGAAGTACCCAACCAATGCCGATACGCCGGAGAAGTCCTGCGATGCCCACATCAACGGCTATCGCATAGGTGCCGGAAGGGATCATCACCATCCTGACATCGTTCACGCGTACCAGTTTTCGCCCGTTGATATCCACGATCTGCTTATCCAGGATATTTTCAGCCAGCCAGAGACAGTTGGGGCAGATCTCTTCTGCAGTTTCGTGCACTTCATAACAGGTCACCTGCAGCTTTTGCTTGAATCTTTTTACTTCGAAAGTGGCAAAATCATAGATCTTTGCTTCCTTGCCAGCCTTCACTTTAACGGCAATAACACGGGGTCGTAAGGGTTCAGGGTCAGGCCCTGCCTGTATTGTAGTGTCGATCAGGAAATCCCGAATCATGCCAAGAATCTTCCCTTCGGGAGAAATAAATTTTTTCCCAAGGATCTGGCTTAAGTAGAAAGTGGTCTGTAATGTCATCGATGCCTCCTTCCTTCGTTGTGCTGACCGGAAGGCGACAACTTGCGGTTATAGCAAGCTGGACATCCCTACGGAGAGCAGGTTGTTGTTTTCGTTTTGTTTCGCCGGTCCGTCGTCCATCTTGTGATTCAACTTTGATTGTGCGGCAAAAGTAAAATTTTTAATTGATAATTGAAAATGGATAATGGAAAATTTGGATGCTGGTTGCTGGATATTTGGTATAGGGTTCTCAATTTCCCATTCACCATTCACTATTTATCACTTCATCTTCAATAAACTTTTCAATCAACCTCGGAACAGGATATTTCCCGATATCATTCAGATGTATTTTCTGAAAAGGCAACCCGGCACCTGGCAATATTTCCAGATGATAAAACTTTGCCATGATGACCTGGTGGGTAAGGATGTGCCTGTATGTCTTCGATTCTTTCAACAATGCCACCTTCATTCCAGAAAAAAAATTGTTCCATTCTTTTGACAGGACCAGATTTTTATTGTTTTCCGCTTTCACTGTTTCAATCAGTGGAAAATCAAAAAGGTTTTTCCAGATATCGTTGCCGGTTCTTTTCTTCAGGAAGACCGAACGTTTTTGTCCTTTTCCGGTTGTGATAAAGAGGTAATGAAAATAACGGGTGCGTTGTCCCTGCTTTTTTGATTTAACCGGATATTCAGAAATGCAGTTTCCCTTGAAAGCCAAACAACCTGATTTCAGTGGGCATTTTTTACAATCCGGGGTTAGTTTGCATTGCAATGCACCGAACTCCATGATGGCCTGGTTGAAGTCGCCAGGGCACTCATGACTGATCAGTTTTTTTGCTTTTTCCAGGACCGCAGTCTTTCCTTTTTGGGTGTCGACGGGTTCCCGGATCCCGAAGAAGCGGGAAAAAAGGCGAAGGACATTTCCATCCACAACCGGTGAAGGAATTCCGAAGGCGATGGAGGAGATGGCAGCTGCAGTGTAATCACCAATTCCTTTCAGTTTCCGGATCTTTTCGTAAGTTTTTGGAAATATGCCCTTATGCAAGTTCATGATCTCTTTCGCAGCTGCATGCATATTACGGGCACGGGAATAATATCCAAGTCCCTGCCAGAGTTTCAGCACCTCTTCTTCTTTTGCTTCTGCCAACGAATAGAGATCTGGAAACTTTTCAAGAAAGCGCAGGTAATAATCCCAACCCTGTTCGATGCGGGTTTGCTGAAGGATAATTTCAGATACCCAGATCCGGTAAGGGTCGTTGGTTCTCCTCCAGGGAAGATCTCTTTTGTTCTGTCGATACCATTTCTCAAGGGTTTTCGTAAAATTCATACCGATGAAAATTTAAAATAACTGATCCACTAAAAAAAATATTCTCATGACTTTACTGACAAAACGCATAGAAAACTTCTGTGAACCTTTGTGAATTCTCTGTGTGTCTCTGTGTAATACCTTTACCGGGTCATGGAATTACACTGAGACCCACTGAGAAGACACTGAGAACCACAGAGATGAAGGAACTTTCCTTTTTGCGTCTTAACGATTTTGTGGTGTATGAGAATTTTTCGGAATAAACTCATACGTTTTAATAATTCAGAAAATCATTTTCATCCCGAAAGTACATATAAAATAATTTCAGTGGCCGGGATGCATGGATTCATTCACGAAAATCCTACCTGAAAAGTTTTATACTTTAATGAAAATGTGAATTTATTTCCTTGTCAATCAAAAATATTCTATATTTGCACCCCCGTTTTGACTAATAAAAACATCATAATTAATATTATAACTAATTTATATCAACATGACAAAAGCAGAAATTGTAGCAGACATCGCTAATAAGACAGGAATCGAAAAAGTAGCCGTTCAGGCAACTGTTGAAGCTTTTATGGAAACTTTGAAGAACTCTATGATCCACGGACAAAACGTCTATTTAAGAGGATTCGGGAGTTTTATCATTAAAAAAAGGGCAGAGAAAACAGGAAGGAACATTTCCAAGAACACCACCATCATCATCCCCGCTCACAACATTCCGGCATTTAAGCCTGCAAAAACCTTCGTTAACAAGGTGAAATCAACGGTTAAAGCGAAGTAAATTTTTAACATTACAATAATGCCAAGCGGTAAAAAAAGAAAGAGACACAAGATGTCTACCCACAAGCGGAAAAAACGCTTGCGCAAGAACAGACATAAGAAAAAGTAAACAGCTGACCTCTGCGTCCTGCTGTTCTATGCGGCATGGTGCAGGGGTTATATGTTCTTTCCTCACCCACTGCCTGCTACAATTCCTTAGGTCATTGACATCACCGGCAACCCGCCCGTGAACAGGAATTAAAAAATATGAAGAGTGAATAAGGAATTAATCATCAATTCGACTTCCAGTGAGGTTGAAATCGCGCTTCTTGAGGAAAAGTCACTCGTTGAACTAAATAAGGAGAAATCGAATAGCGAATTTGCCGTCGGCGACATTTACCTTGGAAGGGTCAAGAAGATCATGCCCGGGCTGAATGCAGCATTTGTGGATGTAGGGTATGGCAAAGATGCATTTCTTCATTATCTTGACCTGGGCCCCCAGATCAATTCCCTGTTAAAATACATTAAAGCGGGCTTCTCCAATATCCCCGGACTTTCCATCGGAGAACACAAGATGGAAGAAGACATCCAGAAATCGGGACGTATCAATAATGTGCTGAAACCCAACCAGCAGATCCTTGTACAGGTTGCAAAAGAGCCTATTTCCACTAAAGGGCCGCGGGTAACTTCCGAGCTTTCATTTGCAGGGAGATACATCGTGCTGATCCCTTTTTCCGATAAGATCTCGGTTTCACAGAAAATCAAGAGCGCCGAAGAACGGAACCGGCTCAAACGTCTCATCGCGAGCATCAAACCCAAAAACTGTGGTGTGATCATTCGTACCGTGGCCGAAGGCAAACTGGTTGCCGACCTCGACAGCGACCTCCGGAACCTATATAAAAAATGGGAGCTCACCTCACAAAAGTTACTTACGGCGAAGGCACCCCAGAAGATCATCGGTGAAATTGACCGTACTTCCGCCATCTTGCGGGATGTCCTGAACGAAGATTTTAACAACATCATTGTCAACGATCCTGTTTTACACGAGGAGATCCGGAATTACATCCAGAAAATAGCCCCGCAGAAAGTCAACATCGTAAAACTCCATTCGGGTAAGACGCCCATCTTTGAATATTATAGCATCGACAAGCAGATCAAGGCTTCTTTCGGGAAAACGATAACCATAAAAAGCGGTACCTACCTGATCATTGAGCATACCGAAGCACTGCATGTGATTGACATCAATAGCGGTCACCGGGTCAATTCCGAACAAAACCAGGAAGCCAATGCTCTGGAAGTGAACCTGGAAGCAGCTACCGAGGTGGCACGCCAGCTAAGGCTGCGCGACATGGGAGGGATCATTGTGATCGATTTCATCGACATGAACCAGGGGAACAACCGACGTAAACTTTATGACCGGCTCAAGGATGAGATGAAGAAAGACCGTGCAAAGCACTCCATTCTTCCGCCAAGTAAGTTCGGCCTGGTACAGATCACTCGCCAACGGGTTCGTCCGGAAATGAATGTCCAGATCCTGGAAAAATGTCCCACCTGCGACGGCACAGGCGAGATACGACCCAGCATCCTGATAACCGACGATATTGAGAACAACCTCAGTTACCTCATTCGCGAACAGAATGAGAAACACCTGTTACTACGCGTACATCCTTACATCTACGCTTACTTTACAAAAGGATTTTTCAACATGAAATGGAAATGGTTTTTCAGGTTCAAGCGAAAGATCAGACTCCACCCGATGCCATCTTACCACTTTCTTGAATATCACTTCTTTAATAAGGCAGGAGATGAGATTAAAATGTAGAAATACAGGAATGCAGAATGCAGGAATAAAAAAGAATATTGACTGTACAACTTTATAACTTTACAAACTTTATAAACTTTATAAACTTGGTAGTTGTAAGCGGAATTCGGCCAACGGGTAACCTTCACCTTGGAAATTATTTCGGGGCGCTGAAAAGTTTTATCGGGATGCAGGAAGAAAACCAGTGTTTTTTCTTCATTGCCGATTACCATTCTCTTACCACACATCCTACACCTGCAGACCTTCATGGCAATGTCAAGAATGTTCTCGTGGAATTTCTCGCCTGCGGCCTCGATCCCGAAAAAGCGACCCTTTATATCCAGAGCGATATTCCGGAAACAGCAGAGCTCTATCTCTTGCTTAACATGAATGCCTATGTAGGTGAACTGGAACGTTGCACTTCCTTTAAGGAAAAAATCCGCCAGCAACCCCAGAATATCAATGCCGGACTGCTCACCTACCCTACCCTGATGGCAGCCGACATCATAATCCACAGAGCGCACAAAGTGCCTGTTGGCAAAGACCAGGAACAGCACCTGGAAATGACCCGAACTTTCGTCAACCGGTTTAACCGTTTGTATCATGTCGATTATTTCCCGGAACCGATAGCCTATACGTTTGAAGAAAACCTGGTCAAGATACCTGGGCTTGATGGCAACCTCAAGATGTCGAAATCGGAAAATGAAAACAGCGCGATTTTCCTGGCCGATCCTCCCCAGGCGATCCGGAAAAAAGTGATGCGAGCTGTTACCGATGCCGGTCCAGTGGAAATGAACCAGCCCAAATCCCAAGCCATAGAGAATTTATTCAGCCTGATGAAAATGCTTTCGGCGCCCGAAACTTATGCCCACTTCAGTAATCTTTACGATACCTGCCAGATCCGTTACGGTGATATGAAAAAACAACTGGCCGAAGATGTGATCCTATTCACCGAACCCTTCCGGGAGAAAATCAGGGAACTGCATGCAAACAAAGCCTACCTGAAAAAGGTGGCCGGATTGGGGGCTGAAAAAGCCCATGCCAGCGCGCAGAAGACCATCCGTGAAGTCAGGGAGATCATCGGCTTTAAGAGCTTCTGAATTCAANNGAATATGAATGAAACTGCCTCCGGCTCTGAAACTGCGATTCTGGTTGGTGTTGTTCATCATCAGCAGGACCTCTTCATGGTCGAGGAATACTTAGAAGAGCTCGCATTCCTGGTGGATACTGCCGGTGGCATACCTGTGAAAAAATTCATCCAGAAACTGGAATTCCCTGATCCGAGAACCTATGTAGGGAAAGGGAAACTGGAAGAAATCCATTCCTACATTTCCCTCCATGAAGTGGATATTGCCGTATTTGATGATGAACTTTCTCCCAGCCAGATCCGCAATATCGAAAGGGAACTTAAGTGCAGGATCCTCGACCGTAACAACCTGATCCTAGATATCTTTGCAAAGCGCGCCCGGACAGCCAATTCACGCACGCAGGTTGAACTGGCACAATGTGAATACCTGCTTCCGCGGCTTACCCGGATGTGGACGCACCTCGAGAAACAGCGGGGAGGCATCGGGCTCAGGGGGCCGGGTGAACAGGAGATCGAGACCGACCGGCGGATCCTGCGTTACCGGATCTCGTTGCTGAAGAAAAAACTGGAGGAGATCGACAAACAGAAAGCAACCCAGCGCAAGAACCGCCGGGAGCTGATAAGATTATCGCTTGTGGGGTATACCAATGTCGGGAAATCGACGGTGATGAACCTCCTCAGCAAATCGAATGTCTTTGCGGAGAACAAGTTGTTTGCGACACTCGACACCACCGTCCGCAAAGTAGTGATCCATAACTTGCCGTTTTTATTGTCGGATACGGTCGGCTTCATCAGGAAACTGCCGCATACCCTGGTTGAATCTTTTAAATCCACATTGGATGAAGTTCGTGAAGCCGATGTGCTGATCCACATCGTAGATATTTCACATCCGGCTTTTGAAGAACAGATCGAGGTGGTGAACCAAACACTGACGGATATCGGTGCCTCCGACAAACCCGTGATCATGCTGTTTAACAAGATCGATCAGTATTCCCATGTAAAAAAAGAAGAAGACGACCTTACTCCTGTTCAGAAAGAAAACCTCACCCTTAAAGACCTTGAAAGCACCTGGATGGCGAAGAACCATCTGCCGTCGATTTTTATCTCTGCCACGGAAAAAACGAATCTTGGCATGTTGAAAGAAATAATCTACGAGGAAGTTCTGAAGATCCGGAAGCTGCGGTATCCTTCTTTATCCTGACGGTTGGACGGATTGTCTGTGCTTGCAGCAAGTGCGGGATCAATTATGATTTATTTACTACCTTTGCTTCATCAGCACTGAAATCATTCTTATTTCCGGATGAAAAAATACCAACTGCTCCTGTTATCGGTCCTTTCGGGATTGCTCATGGCGGCAGCCTGGCCGATGAGAGGTTTTCCCGGGTTGTTGTTTGCTGGGTTCGTGCCATTGTTGATCATAGAAGATTTCATCTACCGGTATCCCGGAAAATTTATCAAGTTCAGCTTGCTTTTTTATTCCTATCCTGCTTTCCTCATCTGGAACGGCTTAACTACTTGGTGGATCTACAACTCAACAGGCGCCGGGGCGCTCATTGCCATCGGGGTGAATGCCCTGTTCATGACGATCATCTTCCAGCTTTTTCATTTTACCCGGAGAAAACTGAAGAACGACCTTTCCGCTTATGCGGCCCTGATCTTTTACTGGATGGCTTTCGAATACCTTCACCTCAACTGGGATCTTAACTGGCCCTGGCTGAACATCGGCAATGGGTTTTCAGCGTATTACAGATGGGTGGAATGGTATGAGGTTACAGGTACTTTCGGGGGAACCTTATGGGTGCTGGTAGCTAACATCCTGTTGTTCCTGCTCATTTACCCAGGCTCATTTACCCGATCCCGTTTCCCGCTTAAAATAAAGGACTTCATCCTGATCCCTGCAATCCTGCTATGGATCATCGTCCCATTGATCATCTCGAATTCGATCTATCATTCTTATAAAGAAAAATCCAATCCCGTAACGATCGTGATAGTCCAGCCCAACCTGGATCCTTACAAGGAACAATATATTGTTCCCCCGGTTGAAGTCGTGGGAAGGATCATGAATCTGGCTGAACCATTCCTTGATAGCAATACCAACTTCCTGGTCGCCCCCGAATCGGCCATACAGGAATACATGTGGGAGAATGATATTAATACATTTAAGAGCATAGCGTTGCTGAAGGATATCGTAAAAAAATACCCCAACCTGAACCTGCTCGTGGGAGGATCTACACGACATGAATTCGGCCCCGGGGAAGAGGTCAGCAATACGGCACGGAAATATTCCGATGCAGACATTTATTATGATGAATACAATACGGCCATGCTCCTGAATTCCAGGGACAGCATTCAGTTGTACCATAAATCGAAACTTACGCCCGGCGTAGAAATTCTTCCCACTTACAAGCATTTTAAACTGTTGGAGAAACTGGCAATCAATATGGGGGGAACGGTTGGCAGCTTAGGTACGGATAATATCAGGAGGGTATTTACTACGGTGAAGACGGCCAGGGTGTCGTCCACCATCTGTTATGAGTCGATCTTCGGGGAGTTTTTCTCGGAATTCGTCAGGAACGGTGCAGAGGTGATGATGATCATCACCAACGATGGCTGGTGGGGAAATACCGCCGGACACCGTCAGCATTATTCATTTGCATCCCTGAGGGCTATCGAAACACGACGCAGCATTGCCCGTTCGGCCAATACCGGGATCTCCGCCTTCATCGACCAGCGCGGCGATCCTCACCAGGTGACGGAATATTGGGAACCTGACGCAATAAAGGGAGTCCTCAATGCCAACGACCGGCTTACCTTCTATGTAAGGCACGGCGATTACCTGGCAAGGATTGCAACAACATGCGGGGGAATTCTATTCCTGCTTAGTCTGGTTATGCATTTTATTTCTAAAAAAAGAAAATTTTACCAATAATCCTTCAACAGGTTTTATAACTCTTATGTCCACATCCCATGAAGATTCCCAGATTACCCGTCATTCTTATCCTTGCCGTCCTGATATCCGTATCGTGCAACAATGCCAACCATAAGCAGAACGCCGGGAATGAAGAAAAACAAAAGCAGGAAGAACCTTTGAAAATCCCACCTTTCAATTCAGATTCGGCTTACAGTTATGTAAAGGCGCAGGTGGATTTTGGCCCGCGGGTAAACAATTCCCCTGCACATGAAAAATGCGCGGTTTACCTTACAAAAAAACTGAAACAATACTGCCAGGATGTTACCGTCCAGAAGGGACAGGTAAAAGCTTTTAACGGCACAATGCTGAATTTCAAAAACCTGATTGCCTCTTATAATCCCGGTACCAATAACAGGATTTTCCTTTGTTCCCACTGGGACTCCCGCCCCTTTGCCGATCATGATCCCGATGTAAAAAAACACAATACCCCGATCGATGGCGCGAATGACGGCGCCAGTGGTGTTGGCGTTCTGCTTGAAATTGCCCGCCAGTTAAGTCTTTCAAAGCCTGCCATCGGCGTGGATATCATTTTTCTGGATGCAGAAGATTATGGTCCCCCGGAAGACCAGAAGCGGAATGAGGATACGACCGACTGGTGGGGACTTGGTTCCCAGTTCTGGGCAAAAACCCCGCATAAGGCAAATTATTTTGCACGATACGGGATCCTTCTCGATATGGTGGGAGCATCCCATGCCACCTTTCTGGAAGAGAAATTTTCCATGCAATATGCCCCTGCCGTCGTCAGGAATGTCTGGAATATCGCCGGAAAACTCGGGTATTCAGATTATTTTCCTTATGAGGAAGGCGGGTATATCACCGATGATCATCTTTACATCAACAGGAGCCTGAACATCCCTACAATAGATATCATCCATCTTATTAAGAATAGCAATACCGAGGAGACCGGTTTTTATCCTTACTGGCACACCACCAGCGATAATATGAAATCGATCGATAAAACAACGCTCGAAGTTGTAGGAAAAACGCTGATGGCGGTGATCGCAAGCGAAAAGTAACCAACTAACTCCCCCTTTCCAGAAGGAAGGGGGGAGGCGGGGGGTGAGGTAAATCAGAGTAATTCGTTCGCCAGGTTGGCCAGTTCCGACCGTTCTCCTTTTTCCAGACGTACATGCGCATAAAGCGGATGTTTCTTGATCCGGTCGATCAGGGTGGAAAGTCCGTTACTTTGAGAATCAAGATAGGGCGTATCGATCTGGAAAATATCGCCGGTAAAGATGATCTTGGTGTTTTCGCCGGCACGGGTTATGATGGTCTTAACTTCATGGGGCGTAAGGTTTTGGGCTTCATCCACAATGAAACATACATTGGAGATGCTGCGGCCGCGGATATAGGCCAGCGGAGTGATCGTCAGTTTTTCATTTTCGATGGAATCTGCGATCACCTTGTATTCCTTGTCTTTTTCGCTGTACTGGTTCTGGATGAATTTCAGGTTGTCCCAAAGTGGTTCCATATAAGGATTTAATTTGGATTTGATATCTCCGGGAAGATATCCTATGTCTTTATTGCTCAACGGAACGATCGGCCGTGCCAGGTAGATCTGCTTGAAATTTCGCTTCTGCTCCAATGCGCCGGCCAATGCCAGCAAGGTTTTCCCTGTTCCGGCTATCCCCTGCAGTGTGACTAATTTCACATTTGGGTTCAGGATGGCATGAAAGGCAAAAACCTGTTCTGCATTCCGCGGGGTGATCCTGTAACATGAATGTTTTTCAATCTTTTCAATTCTTTCCGATTCAGGGTTATAAAATGTGAGGGCAGATGTTTTCCCGTTTTTGAGGATAAAATAATGATTGGGAACCGGGTTGGTGATCCCAGCATATTCAGGTGGAATAGAACCATCGGTATAGATCATGTCGATCACCGTCTTTTCAATTCCTTCGATCAGCGTTTTTCCGGAATAAAGCGAATCCACATCCTTGATCTTGCCGGTTTCAAAGTCTTCGGCCGGAATATTGAGCGATTTTGCCTTCAGACGAAGATTGATGTCCTTGGTGACCAGGACAACCCGCTTGCCCGGGTTTTCAGCGATTATAATGAGCGCCGCATTCAGGATGCGGTGATCGGGTTTGTTCTCGCCAAATACCTTGACGGCATCCAGCTCGCTCTGCTCGTTCATCACCACTTTGAATTTGCCTGCCTTGGGATGATTCAACTGGATCCAATTGACCAACGTTGATTTGTCTGAGAGTTTGTCCATAATGCGGATAAACTCACGGGCTTCAAAGTTGATGGTATCGTTCCCTTTTTTGAAGTTATCGAGTTCCTCGAGAACAGTGATGGGGATCGCTACATCATTGTCCTCAAAACTATTGAGGGCATTGTGGTTATAAAGGATAACCGAGGTGTCCAGGACGAATATTTTTTTCTCGGCGGACTTAGTTTTTCCCATAGTTTGCGGTTTGGTTTATTTGTGAGACTCAAATTTTTAGAACGAAGTGATAAAAAATTTGTTAGTCGAACAATCCCGTCCCGAGTACTCGGGATCGGAGGGTTTAATACCTCTCGAGTATTTTGAAGCCCTGAAGTTCAAACCCGTGATTCAAATGTAACTGAAGAATGCCCGTCCGGAACAGGATGTTTCATCAAGATATAAACAGGCAAATGTTCACTAACCGGAATAACCCGCTGAGTTTTCTCTCATGAAATTTTCAGAAGCATCAGACAATTCGTTTTATCTTTGTAACGAATCCAACGCATAATAGGAAGAGTTGAAATGTACACCCATGTCTGAGAAAAAACTTTTTCTTCTCGATGCAATGGCCCTTATCTACCGGGCCTTTTATGCCTTGAACAAGAACCCGCGTATCAATTCCAAAGGATTGAACACCTCTGCAATCATGGGTTTTGCCAATACGCTTTTTGAAGTGTTGAAAAATGAAAAGCCTACACACATCGGAGTAGCGTTCGACACCCCGGCACCCACCCAGCGGCATATCGATTTCACTGCATACAAAGCACACCGGGAAGAAGCCCCCGAAGACCTGATTGCCTCCCTTCCATACATCCATGAACTGATCGAAGCATTCAATATTCCCACCCTGATCCTTCCCGGCTATGAAGCCGATGACATTATCGGAACGCTTGCAAAGAAAGCCGAAGCGAATGGATTCCTTACCTATATGATGACTTCCGACAAGGATTTCGGGCAATTAGTGAGTGAAAAGACATTGATCTACAAGCCTGCAAAATTCGGGAATCCCGCTGAGATCTGGGGACCTAAAGAGGTGTGCGAAAAATTCGGGATTGAACGGCCGGAGCAGGTGAAAGACATCCTCGGTATCTGGGGGGATGCTTCGGATAATATTCCAGGTATAATGGGAATCGGTGAAGTCGGCGCCAAAAAGCTGATCGCTGAATTCGGCAGCGTAGAAAACCTGGTTGCCCATGTTAAAGAGATCAAAAACGATAAACTTCGCGAAAAGGTTGAAGCCAACAAGGACATGGCACTCCTGTCGAAACAATTGGCCAGCATCATCCTCGATGTGCCGCTGGAGTTTGAAGAAGAAAAGCTGATCCTGGAACCGCCGGATAAAGACCGGCTGAAAAAACTTTTCGACGAACTTGAGTTCAGGGTCTTCGCACAAAGAGTGTTTACCTGGCTCTCCGTAAATCCATACGCCGGTTCACCTGAAGCTTCTGCTGAAGGAACTGTTCTGACATCCATCCCGGAAACCCGCAAAAAG
>PLMO01000158.1 GCA_003142515.1 Bacteroidales bacterium | reverse complement strand
AACCCGGCTTCTGACTTTATTACAATCAGCCTAAGTAAATCATTTGGTGATATAAACCGGGTTGAATTCATCAATTTAGTCGGACAAACTGTTAAAACATCAAACCAATTAAGTAATATAAACATTGGAGATTTGCCAATCGGATTGTATTTTATACAAGTCATAAATAACAGAGGAATCAAAATGATAGTGAAAATACAGAAAATATAATTGCCACTAATAAGCCGACAGCCAGCAATGCGTCTGACTGTGGGGCGTTATTGTTAGCTTTTATTTAGGATTATTTGCAACTCTCAAAATTTAATCCTGCTAAAATCAATAAAAAAATGTAACTATACGCAGGAAATACTTATTATTGGCAAGATGATCCCCTTTTTGCAGGGTTGTATGCGAAATACTGTAATTATCTTATGGACGGCAGCTGATTTCCATTCTGAAAAAATGCCATCCGAAACTACTTTTATCCTGAAGTTTTTCAAAAACTGTATTTCAGCAAAATGAAATGATCATGAAAACACTCAGGTTTTTAATGCAAGAGTTCAACCGGAGCATCATCCGGTAAATATTGAAACGATGAGAGTGCTTGTCACATTTACAATTTTCTTTCTGTGGAATATACAGACTTCACTGGAACAAACAACCTTTGCCGGATCCATGAAAATCTACATTACCTGGATCAAGATAAAGGCGGAAAAGGAAAAAAAGAGCAGGTTGAATTTCGATATAAATGACTCAGCAATCCTGTTACCCTGTAAATACAAAAAAACAGATTATTTAAGCAGCAGATTTGCCTTTTCAAAAACAGAGGCCGGGAACATCAGCATAGTTCAGATCAGGAACAGTTCCGGTGCCGGGAAGGATGTTCTGGCAGACGATTTCATGGTCGATTTGTACGTGGGAAAGAGCGGGAATTACGGAGGTTTCCTGAATCAGAACTCATACTTCGACGGGGTGAATGACCTGCAGTCCTTTGTTATTGATGGCATGGCAGCGGTGGCCGGATCAATTCTCCTTGCGGCTCTTGGCAGTACTACCGGGGAAAACTCAGAGATTAACGTGTCCAAAGCACATGTCCACAGAAAAGGGCCGCCACCCGCGAAAAATAATGAGAAACTGAATTCCCTCTCCTTAAACGGGCTGCAGTTAAACGAAAACGCTGCAGGCTTTTCTTTTACACCGCTTCGCGACACAATAGTGGATATTGACGGTAATGTTTATCACACTGCTACACTCGGGACCATGGTAATTATGGCTGAAAACCTTAGGGTAACACACTTTCATAACGGGAAGGAGATCCCAAATATGAAAGACAATACTGACTTGAGCGCCGTTAATATCCCGGCATACTGCAATTACAGGAGTGATTCAGGGATTACTACTGCTAATAAAGGAATGCTATACAACTGGCAAGCGGTTAGTGACACATCCCGGATCTGTCCGACGAACTGGCACATACCCTCATACGGTGAATGGACTTCATTGATCACTTGCCTGGGAGGAACCAGTAAGTCGGCGGGTAAATTGATGGAAAACTTTTCTGTCACGGGAAAAGTATCCAAATGGTGGTCCTCTACCGGGCAGGATACCGGTCACGCGCAAAGCCTTTACCTGGACCCGGAGGCAATGGAAGTAAAACTTACGGTAACAACCGGGAATTCCGGTTTACCAGTGAGATGCATCAGGGATTATTAATCGAAACCACCAGCTCCCTTCGACAAGCTCAGGGAGCGGAAATACAAAATAGTATGAAAGGGTACATGTATATATTACAATGTTCCAATGGTCAATACTACACTGGCAGTACAAATGATCTTGACCGCAGGCTGGCTCAACATCAAAACGGTGAAGGTGCAAATTTTACTAAAAAATATTTACCTGTTGAGTTAGTATATTACGAGGAATTTCAACGGGTTGACGAAGCCTTTTACAGAGAGAAGCAAGTACAAGGATGGAGTAGAAAGAAAAAGGAAGCATTGATAAATGGAGAACATAAAAAGTTACCTGATTTATCAAGAAATTATACTCAGTTTAGAGTGCCCTTCGACAAGCTCAAGGCACGGGACGGTGGTTGAGCTTGTCGAAACCACCGTCTGTATTTGCGGAGAGAATGGGATTCGAACCCATGAACCGCTTTTGGCGATTACACACTTTCCAGGCGTGCGCCTTCGACCAACTCGGCCATCTCTCCAAATTCAGTTAACAGATAACAGTTAACGATTAACAGTGAAAAGTAATTTGAACAAAAAGTTGTTAATTGTCAGTTGTTAATTGTTAACTTTTCAAGTGGCGTGCAAAAATAAGAAAATATTCTCTATTCTCAAACTGTCATCTCGCCCCGCAGTGACACCTGCAGCAAACGCTCCACCTCTTCCTTCGGGAAACCGCTTCCCAAAAGATACATCAGCTTGGTAACGGCCGATTCGGTCGTGATATCATATCCGCCGATCACCCCGATCTTTCCCAGTTCAGCACTGGTTTCATACTTCCCGATATCCACACTGCCGCCTTTGCATTGTGTTACATTGAAAAGAATGACTCCGTTTTCAACGGCTTGTTTCAGCAGGTCAAGGAACCAGGCCACCGTGGGTGCATTGCCGGCACCAAAAGTCTCCAGGATCACGGCTTTCAATCCCGGGGTGGTAAGCGTGTTCCGGACAATATTCTGGTTGATCCCGGGAAAAAGTTTCAGGATAGCGATGTTTTCATCCAGTTCTTTGTGAACTTTCAGCTTTTTAAAATTGGGTTTAAGAATCATATCCCGATAATAACGGATATAAACCCCGACTTCCGCAAGTATCGGGTAATTTCCTGAAACAAAAGCGCCGAAATGTTCAGCATAGAATTTAGTGGTCCGGTTACCCCGGTACAGCTTGTTTTCAAAACAAATGGCAACTTCCGGAACGACCGGTGTTTCCTGTTCGTTGGCCGCAGCGATCTCGATGGAATTGATGAAATTCTCCCGCCCGTCGGTACGGACCATCCCCAGGGGAAGCTGGGAGCCGGTAAAGATCACCGATTTGTTGAGGTTTTCCAGCAAAAAACTGAGCGCCGATGCCGTATAGGCCATCGTATCGGATCCGTGCAGCACTACAAACCCGTCGAAAGCTTCATAATTCTGCTCGATGACCTTTGCCAGCTCAATCCAGAATGAAGGACTCATATTGGAAGAATCGAGCAGGGGCTTGAATGTGTAATAGTCAAATCGGTAATCGAAATTCTCCAGAACAGGCAAGTACTTGTATAGGTTCCGGAACGTCAGAGGCTTCAGAACACCGGATTTTGGGTCTTGCACCATCCCGATAGTTCCGCCGGTGTAAATAATAAGTATAGAGGTTTGGTCATGCATTTCTTATGGTATTTGGTATTGGGTATTTGGTATTGGGTATTAGGTATTAGACATTAGGAAACACTTAACACTTAATGCTTTATAACGTTATAAACTTTATAAACTTTATGAACTTTATGAACTTTAAAACTAAAAATTATCAATTTTAAACAAAGTTACGGCATTCAGTGTAGTTATTTCCGCTACTTCAGTGACGGAAACGTTTTTTATCTCCGCGACTTTTTCCGCGATGACCGGAATGAAGGCGCTTTCATTACGCTGCCCACGGTAAGGAATGGGTGGGAGATAGGGCGCATCGGTTTCCAGCACAAAGTGCGTGAGTCCGGTGACCTCCATCACTTTCTGCAATCCCGAATTCTTATAGGTGATGATGCCGCCTATACCCAGCATGAATCCCAGTTCCATTGCTTGTTGCGCCTGTTCAACCGATCCGCTGAAACAATGAAAAACACCTTTCAGTTCCGGATTGTTTTTCTCACGGATCATTTTAATCGCAATTTCGAATGAATTCCGGGTATGGATGGCAACCGGCAATTGATATTCGATTGCCAGGTCAAGCTGATAGTTTAAAGCGTAGGTTTGTTCATTTATAAATGTCTTGTCCCAGTATAGGTCGATACCAATCTCACCAATACCATAAAATTTTTCCCTGTTTTTTCCCAACGTTTCCTTAACAAAATCAAGTTCTTCACGGAAATTGGCCTTAACGGAAGTCGGGTGTAAACCGATCATGGGGAAACAATGTTCCCTGTGTCGGCCAATAACCAGCATCATCCGTTCATAATAACTTTTATCAATAGCAGGCAGCAGGAGCCTGTCAACGCCTTTATCAACAGCCTGTTGAATGACCGCATCCCGGTCGGGATCGAACTCTTCCGCATAGAGATGGGTATGAGTATCAATAAAATTCATAATACGGTACTAACGGTTAAGGGTATTGATCATGGCATCCACGTCCTGTTCCTTCATACAACGGAAATGGCCTTTCGGACATTTTTCAAAACCGATCTTGGAACACGGTCGGCACGATAGACCGTTGACTTCAAATATTGCTGAAACAGCATTTTCTTTGCCTTCCAAAAAAGGGTACATTCCGAATTCGGGGATGGTATTTCCCCATATGGAGAGAATGGTCTTGCCGAATGCGGCAGCAATGTGCATCAGGCCGGTATCATTGGTAATCACCTTACCGGACTGCCGTATCAGCGAGGCGCTCTGGTTAATGGAAAAGCGGCCACAGGCATTAAACACAGAGGGTCCTGCAAGTTTTTCAATCCTCCTTCCTCTTTCTGCATCTTCTTTTCCACCCAATAAAACAACAAGCTGCGAAACATTCCGGCAAACTTCAACCACTTTGTCTTCCGGGAATATTTTCGTTGTATGTTTACCGCCGATGATAAAAGCAATGAACCCTTGCCTGAATGACTCAGGCAGTATTGATAAATCAACCTCTTCGCCGGAAGGGATAAAATAATCAAGGCCTTTCCTGTCGTTTACAATGTCTAAGGATTTTACTGCTGCGAAATAACGGTCAACAATATGGATTCGGGGAAGCCGGTCGATCCTGAGGTTGACGATCATCCACTTTTTCAGGTTCAGCTTTTTAAATGTCCCGTAAGGTTTCCGGAGATGGAACAACACAAATAAACTACGGAAATTTTTGTGCAGGTCGATAATGAAATCAAACTTTTCGGCCTTGAGCAGGGGGAGAAGCTCCTTAAAGTTTTTCTCGTACAGCCAGGTCCTGGTAAGGAAAGGATTTTCCTGCAGCAGGGATTGGTTCTGTTTTTTCGTAAGATAATGGATCTCCGCTTCCGGAAGCTGTGTTTTAAGGCAACGGATCACAGGGGTGGTAAGAACAATATCCCCAATGGAACTGAAGCGGATGATCAGGATCTTTTTCAACGGATAAACGGGTTATTCAACTTTTCGTATCCGATAGTTGTTTCCGGTCCATGGCCGGCATATACCATAGTATCGTCGGGTAATGAAAATAATTTTTCGCGGATACTCTTCATCAACAAGTCAAAGTTCCCTGATGGCAGATCGGTCCTGCCGATCGTATCCCGGAAAAGTACATCGCCTGTGATCACAAACCCCTGTTTCTTATTGTAAAAGCTAACGCTTCCGTCGGCATGTCCCGGTGTATAAAGGACTTCCAATACGGAAGTGCCGAACGTGATCTTTTCATTGTCTTTGAGATACCGGGCATGGACAGGGATCTCATTCATTGTGTACCCGAATGAACCTGCGATCTCACCGGCGGCGGATAGAAAAGGAACCGAGGCTTCATGGTATTCGGGATAGATCCCGAATGTTTCTGCAATGAAACCATTCCCGAGAATATGATCGATGTGGCAGTGGGTATTGAGATTCCGTACCAGTTTGAGGTTATTCTTCTCAATAAATTCTTTTACCTCCTGTCTCTCGCTGTTCTCATAGCAGGCGGCATCAATGATCATACATTCACCGGATTCCTCCTGCAGGATATACGAGTTGACCTGGAAAGTATTGAAAACAAATTTCTGGATTTTTATCATGCGAAAAACAGTTATAGATCCTGATTCACAAAGCCCCGCAAAGGTACGAAAATAGAGGATATTGCCGTGACATATAAAATAATCTTAACTTAGCCGTTCCTTTTATACCCATTTTTTATAGAAACCATGAATCCTGCGGAACGGTATAAAATACGCCTCTATTTTACCAGGGTATCGTTCATCCTTTCCCTCGTTTTCTGTTGCTTTTCATTTACTTCTCATGCACAATTTTATAATGGATCCCAACTGACGTTCGGAAAAAGCCGGGTTCAGTTCAAAGATTTTTTCTGGAGCTATTTCCGGTTCGAAAAATTCGATACCTATTTTTACCTTAACGGGAAGGAACTGGCGATGTATACAGCCGAATATGCCGACACCCACATCAAAGAAATTGAAACCGAGCTTCAATCGACCCTTGAAGACAAAGTCCAGTTTATTATTTTCAACAACCTTACCGATTTGAAGCAAAGCAATATCGGCCTGGAAGATGATTGGGAAAGTTATAACACCGGCGGCGTTACCAAGATCATCGGAGGGAAGGTGATGGTATATTTCGATGGCAATTATGATCATTTTGAACGTCAGATACGGGCAGGTATTGCTACAGTCATCCTGAACGAGATGATTTATGGTACCGGGATCGGGGCACAGATCAAGAACAACGCCATTTTTACGATGCCCGAGTGGTATATGAACGGATTGATCTCCTACATATCGGAAAAATGGAACCCTGAAGTGGACAACCTGGTGAAAGATGCCATCCTCAACAAAAAATACGAGAAGTTCAACCACCTGATGGGAAAAGAAGCCATGTATGCGGGGCATTCGCTCTGGAATTACATCTCCCTGAAATACGGGGAATCTACCATTCCCAATATCGTTTACATTGCCCGCCTGAACCGGAATGTCGAAAAAGGATTTTATTATGTACTGGGAATTTCTTTCAAAGACCTTATTACCCAATGGCTTGACTTTTATAAAGGGATCTATCGGGCAGAAGACCCCTCCAGTACCAACCTGGCCGGCGATAAAATCATCCGGAAACCGAAAACAGATAATGTTTACTGCCAGCTGAAAATCAGTCCTGACGGAAAATATGCCGCTTTCTGCGTGCATGATCTCGGGGTTTACAAGATCTATCTATATGACCTGGAGACCAAAAAATGCCANNGGAGAAGATTACCTCTATTTCTATTCTATCAAAGAGAAAACCCTCGACCTGCAGATCCTTCATGATTTTCAGAAGATCCTTGATTTTTCCTATTCGGACGACGGCAGCAAGCTTGTCTTCTCTGCCGTGCAGAAAGGACAATCGGACATTTATGTATACAACATCATTGCCGGATCGTATGAACAGATCACAAAAGACGTTTATGATGACCTGAATCCGCGTTTTATCCAACATTCAACCGAAATCATTTTCAGTTCCAACCGCGATAATGATACCCTCCGTTTTGATCCTGTTATAGCGCCGAAAAGTCTTCATTTTAATCATGATATTTTTATTTATGATTATGCCGGGAAAAAACCTGTTCTGCGCAGGATAACTGCGACACCGCTGGTGGATGAGATACAGCCCATGTCGTATGATGATCACTTTCTCTGTTTTCTCAGTGACCAGAATGGCATTTATAACCGCTACCTTGCCCGTTTCGATAGCGCCATTACCTTTATCGATACGGCAACGCACTACCGGTATTTCACAACTTCATTCCCGGTCACCAATTATTCGAGAAACCTTCTTGAACAGGATGTGAACATCCGGGCAGCAAGGATCGGGGATATTACTTTCCTGAATAACCATTTTGAACTGGCCACTTCAGACCGGATCGAACCGAAATACCTGAAACCATTGCAGACCCGGAACACCTTTTATGAAAATTTAAAAATGGGATTATCCCAAGCCAATGCGCCATATGCCGGGAAAGATACGATCCCGAAAAAACAGGAAGTATTCAGTCCAACGATAAAAAAACATTTTACGACCGTCAGGATCAGCGAAACACCAAATATCGGGAACGCAAAAGAATTTCCTTTACCTTCTGCCGGGCAAGTCACGGATACACTGCACCGTTCAGTTTCGGATACTTCATGGAATCAGCGTGGCACAGCTTTCTCACACATCCCGGCAAAAGATACTACCAATAAGTACCGCACTTCAAGGCCCCTGAATTACAATGTTGAATATTCGATCAACAAGATGGTCACCCAGATCGATTTCAACTATTTGAATTCAGCCTATCAACCTTTTACCGGCGCCAAGGATCCCATTTTCGTCAACCCGGGGGTGAATGCCCTGTTTATGGTTGGGGTAACCGACCTGATGGAAGATTATCGCATTACCGGCGGGGTTCGGCTGAACTTCAATTTCATCAACAATGAGTACCTTATCAGCTATTCCAACCTGCGCCGGCGCCTGGATCATGAGTTGATCTTCCATCGTCAGACGATCGAAGAAAGCAATAATTCATCCATTATCCGTCACCGGATCCATGAACTTTATTACATTGCAACCTACCCTTTTACTCCGGTATTCAACATCAAGGGCACGGCGACCCTGCGATATGACCGTGCCGTGTATCTCTCCACGGACTTGTCCAACCTTCAGAACCCCGATATAAACCGGTACTGGGGCAGCATCAAGGGAGAACTCACTTATGACAATACCCGGAGTACCGGGCTGAATTTGTACAACGGGACCCGCTACAAGATCTTCGGAGAATATTACCAGTTGCTCAATGCAACCAATAATAATGTGGTGATACTGGGCGCCGATTTCCGTCATTATGAAAAGATCCACCGTACCATGATCCTGGCCCTGCGGTTTGCAGCCAGCACCTCGTTTGGGAGTAACCGGTTGTTGTATTATATGGGAGGCGTTGACAATTGGCTGTTCCCTGGTTTTGACAACCAGACACCAGTGGCGACCAACCAGAATTATGTCTTTCAGACCCTGGCGACGAACATGCGAGGTTTCGACCAGAACATCCGTAATGGCAATAGTTTCGTTGTGATCAACACCGAGATCCGGCTTCCGGTTTTCCGTTATTTCTTCAACCGGCCGATCCGTTCCGAATTCCTGAATAATTTCCAGATGATCGCCTTCGGTGATGTAGGGACAGCCTGGACAGGTTGGAACCCTTACTCGAAAAGCAACGAGCTCTTCACTACCTATATCGATAGCAATCCGATCTCTATCAAAGTTGAACTCATGAAGGAGCCTTTTGTGGAAGGATTTGGAGGCGGTCTGCGGACAAAGCTTTTAGGGTATTTTATCAGGGGTGATCTTGCATGGGGCGTGGAGGAATGGAGAATTCAAAAGCCGGTTTTTTATTTGTCGCTCAGCACCGATTTCTAACATGAACCATCCCATCGACAAGAGGATCCTTTCCCTCATCCACCAACATCACATCTTTACACTTGCCATAACCCGAGGGCTTCAACCCTGGTGTGCCACCTGCTTTTATGTTTATGATGAGGAACGCAATCTTTTTATATTTACTTCTGAAGACGATACACGCCATATCCGCGATGCAGTTGAAACCGGGAACTTCTTAACAGCCGGCGCTATTGCGGTTGAAACAAAAATGATCGGCAAGATCAGGGGGATCCAGTTCAG
Source organism: Bacteroidales bacterium (assembly GCA_003142515.1). Lineage (GTDB taxonomy): Bacteria > Bacteroidota > Bacteroidia > Bacteroidales > FEN-979 > FEN-979. Next base: position 450 of record PLMO01000158.1, on the reverse strand, counting down.
CGGGATCATGCATAGGTTGGAAGAAGAAGAATTGAAAACTGCTACAAAGCAATACATTAAAAAGTTTCCCATTGCCCGGTTTTCCACCTTGTATCTCTGGGGAATCAACCCCGACATGATCAAGATGACCGACAACAGATTAGGATTCGGGAGAAAACTGATCTGGCATTCCTGAAACCCGCCAATGACAAGGGTTTTAAAAAATCAATCCCGGTTTTTTTCAGTCCTGATTACATTCTTCTGAATAGATAATGAATTATCAGGCACTATTATTTTTGTAGTCAAACGATTACATATTCTTAAACCGAAGATGTTAATAAATTAATTGGAAAGCAGGCTTTCTTAGTTGTAAATTGCATTGAAAATTCTCACAATTACAATCATCTCACATTTGATTTTGCGTTGTATACAGATTTATGATCCAATAATGAGCCCACTCCGAAAAGTCGG
>PLMO01000068.1 GCA_003142515.1 Bacteroidales bacterium | reverse complement strand
ACATCCCCGGCTGCTTCCGGTAAATTTTGTCCTTTGTATTCCATCCGGGCAGAGACATCATAGGCTACTACATTCCGGATAAAATATTCTCCATGGCCTGTGCAGGAAACTGCGCAGGTACTGTTGTTGGCATAGGTTCCGGCGCCAATGATCGGCGAATCCCCCACTCTTCCCTTCATTTTATTTGTCATTCCTCCGGTTGAGGTTCCGGCAGCCAGGTCGCCATGGCTGTCAAGGGCGACGGCGCCAACCGTTCCATGACTTTTCACGGAATCAGGTTTATGATTCATTTCCTGGTTATGGATCTTCTGAAATTCATCCCATCGTTTTTTTGTGTAGAAATAGGAAGGAGGAACGATCTCCAGTCCCTGATCCTTAGCAAATTTCTCAGCGCCTCCGTCGATCAACATCACATGCTTTGATTTCTCCATCACGGCCCGGGCAGCGGAGATCGGGTTCCTGATGGTCGTCACCCCTGCCACTGCACCGGCTTTTAAGGTTCTTCCATCCATGATCGAAGCATCCATTTCGTTTTTTCCCTCTTCGGTAAATACTGCTCCTTTTCCTGCATTGAACAAGGGAGAATCTTCCATCATCCGGATGCAGGTTTCCACGGCATCCAGGCTGGTTCCTCCTCCTGAAAGAATGGCTGCACCTGCTTTCAATACCTCCGTCATTTTCGTGGTATATTGAAGTTGCACATCTTCGGCCATCTTCTGGCCGGTGGTTCCGCCGGCACCGCCATGAATCACAAGGACCCAGGTCTGGATGCTGGATGCTTGATGCTTGATGCTGGATGCATTCTGGGCGAAGAGAAAGGTTCCCGGTAAAATGAAAATCATACTGAAAATGACCCGCAATAATCTGCCTTTCATGAAATTCTTTGTTAATCTTTTCATACTTAATAAAGTTTACTAAAATTTTTATAAACCGCAAAGTTCGCAGAGTTTTATGCAAAGTCCGCTAAGAAAAAATTATCAATTTTTAATTATCAATTATCCATTAATTACAACACTAAATGATTTTCTTAAAAAACTCTGTAAAATTTGCCACTCCGCTGACCTGCAGAATGGTTAGGATGACCGAAAGGATGATCACTGCACGGATGAATCCTGCTCCTTTTTTCACTGCCAGGTAAGATGCAATCAAAGCGCCGATCACACTTCCGATGGAGAGGATCAACCCATAAAGATAATTTACCTGTCCGCTGATAATGAACACAAGAAGGGCAAAGATCGCATAAAAGAAGACGATGAGGTTTTTGACAGCATTAGCCTTAACGAGGTCATATCCCACTCCGAGAACCAACGACATCAGTAAAAAATACCCCACTCCGACCTGGATAAATCCACCATAAAATCCAATGATAAAAAAAATGACCAGTTGCCACCATGTAACCGGATACTTCAGCAACCGTGCATTTTCTTTCAACCATTTATCTGGTTTATAAAACAGGAAAAATACCATCACCACCATGGCAATACACATGGCGATCTCTATGACTTTTACCTTGACATCGATGGCTAAGTAAGCGCCAAGAATTGCACCTGCTGTAGCCGGGATGCCAAGCCAGACCGGNNTTGGTTCCATTGGCAATATTTGCAGGTAATCCAAGCAAGATAAGAAGGGAAAGGCTGATCACCGATCCTCCTCCCGAAAGCGTATTGATAAAACCCACAAAAATTCCCGCAATAATTAAAACTATGATCTCAATTGCCGACATTATCAGTTTATAAAGTTCATAAAGTTTTTAAAGTTATAAAGTCTTCACTCTTCACTCTTCATCCCTATCCTGCTATGTTTCCGGCTAAAGCTGAAAAATATGATCAATCCAATAACCAGCCAGATGAAAAACCGCATCCAATTCGTTATTCCGAGCTGGGCCATCAGGTAGAAATTGGTCAGGAGACTGATTACCGGAATCAGGGTCATTTGTTTCCAGATGCTGATCCCCGTAAGGATAATTGCAGAAATGATGAATAAGATAACCGGAAATTCGGTTTTGAATAAATGCCAGAAGAAGGAAGCAAATGGTTCGTTTGCTCCATTCTGTCCCCTATGCATCAACTGCTGTAGTTCCGGCGGATTCCAATACCAGAGCACCGCAAACACGCCAGCCCAGACGAGCGGCAGATAATACCTGCAGTTAAGGTAGGGAATATGAAAACCCTTTTCCCGGTCTTTACCGGTCAATCTTATTTTCCCTGTTTCGAGCATCAATACTCCACCTGATACAAGCACAAATGCAAAGAGGGTTCCGATGCTGGTAAGATCGGTGACCTCGGTAAGGTTGAGGAAAAGCGACGGAATCGCAACGATGATACCGGTTACGATCGTGGAAAATGCCGGTGTTTTGAATTTTGGGTGAAGGCGGGAGAAGATCTTCGGCAGTAAACCATCGCGGCTCATGCTCATCCAGATCCGGGGTTGTCCGACCTGGAATACCAGCAGTACACTGGCCATTGCGATCACAGCGCTGATGGCAATGATCCCCGACAATTTTGTAAGATGCAGCTTCTGAAATGCATAGGCCAGGGGATCTCCGACTGCCAGGCCGCTGTAATTCACCATACCGGTAAGCACCAGGCTGATGAGGATGTATAGCACCGTAGTGATGATCAGGGCATAGATCATCGACCGTGGAAGATCCCTGCGCGGGTTTTTACATTCTTCGGCAGTGGTTGAAATAGCATCAAAACCGATGTAGGCAAAAAACACTCCTGCAACTCCTTTCAGTACACCCCCGATTCCGTTAGGGGCAAAAGGGCTCCAGTTCTTCGGATCAATATAAAAGGATCCCACCCCGATGACGACCAGCAGGATGGCTACTTTCAGCAAAACCATGATATTACTGGCCATCTTGGTTTCATAAATTCCGATGTAAACAAGGTAAGTAATAAAGACGACGATGCTGAAAGCAGGTATGTTGGCGATAAGTCTGAAGTTACCGATATGAGGAGACTGGGACCAGGCCAGGTAAGCTTCCCGGAGGTTTTCCGATAGTGTGCTGACGGATGTTCCATGCGCCAGTTGAACAACCGCTGTGTGGTACCCCCTGGCAGCACTCAGGTAATCCACGCTGAGGTAAACCGGGAAATGGATCCCGATCCCACCCAGCAGGTGAATAAAGTAGTCCGACCATGAAATGGCAACGGCAATATTGCCCACGGCGTACTCCATAATGAGGTCCCAGCCAATGATCCAGGCCACCAGTTCACCAAAACTGGCATAGGCGTAAGTATAGGCGCTTCCGCTGATGGGTATGCGCGAAGCAAAATGGGCATAGCACATGGCCGAAAATCCACAGGCTACCGCCGTAAAAACAAACAGAAGGGAAACTGCAGGCCCGCCGGTAGCTGCGGCCGTACCAATCGTGCTGAAGATCCCGGCCCCGATGATCGCAGCGATCCCCAAGGCTGTCAGGTCACGTACATTCAGGCTCCGGTGCATGTGGGTCGTCTCACCCAGATGCCTGTCGGCATCTTTCAGGATATGTTCAATCGACTTTTTGCGGAAGAGGTCCCGGTAACCCACAAAGAATATGTTTGTGTAAATGTATTAAGATTTTTCGTCCGGAAGTTCGTAACTTGGCACAAAAATTCAACCCATGAAGATCGCAATTTTTGGTGCCAGTGGCCGAACCGGCATATTGACGGTTTACCAGGCATTGGATAAGGGCCACCAGGTAACAGCCTTTGCGCGAAAATCCTCCTCCGTAACAATCCAGCATAAAAATCTCCAGGTGGTACAGGGTGATATCGGGGAATATGAAAAGGTTAAACAGGCGGTCGAAGGCCAGGATGTCATTATCAGTGCGCTCGGTGTCGCAACCCGAAAGCCCACCTCCGTTTTGTCGGAAGGCACACGGAATATTCTCCGGGCCATGGAGAAATGCAAGGTGAGCCGTTTCATCTGTATGTCTTCCGCCGGGATCTTAGGCAATGATGCAGGGATCCTGTTTGGAAAAATCATTATATCTTTTTTCCTGAAGCAGGTTTTTTTAGATAAAATACGGCAGATGAAAATTATCCAGGAAAGCAATGTAGACTGGGTCATTATTCGTCCTGCCGGATTGACCGATGCCCCGAAAACCGGGAAATACAAGATCACCATGGGTCCACCGGTTTCACGCCGGATTCCCAGGGCAGATGTTGCCGATTTCATGCTGAAGCTGATGACCGATAAACAATATGACCGTCAGATGCCGGCCATTGCAAGTTAAAATAAAATTATGGAAAGGAAAATAAAAAACGAATTCCTGCTGAAGTGGAAAAAGTTCTTCGGTAAAGCCGAATTGCCTTTTGTCTATTTCTATTCCTCAACTCCCGGAACAGCCACCCTGGCAGATGAGAGCAAGGAATGGAGCTGCATCATCTGCGAACTGGCAAGGGTCAGGAAAGGCGAATCGCTGGCATATAATGAAGCCGGGCTTGGTTGCGGCGGATCGAAGCGATATTTTGGATATTCCAAAGGAATGCGGCCAAATTTCGAATATTTTCTTTCCTGCGGGATCCCTGGGGAAATGGAAGGTGAACGTTATATCCGCACTCCGGAAATGGTCAGGGAAATCATGAAAAAGATGCAGAACATCCCGGCCGAAGGAAAATACATTGTCTTTAAACGTTGGGATAAACTGGAAGAACAGGATGAACCGGAAGGAGTTATCTTCTTCGCAACACCTGATGTTCTTTCGGGACTTTTCACCCTGGCAAACTTTGACCAGGTAGATGGGGATGGTGTTATTGCACCGTTCGGTTCCGGCTGCAGCAGCATTGTTTACCGGACCTACTTTGAAAATTCCAAAGACAACCCGAGAGCCATTCTTGGTATGTTCGACTGTTCCGCACGGCCTTGTGTTCCAAAAGACATCCTGTCATTTTCAATCCCTATAAAGAAGTTCATTACTATGATGGGCAATATGGATGAAAGTTTCCTCATCACCGAAACCTGGGAAACCGTGAAGAAAAGGATCAACTGAATTCCAAAAACAATTTTACAGGGAAGTTTTATCCTCGTGCGATAGCCGGGTCCAGCATTTCTCTCAGCGTTGCTACAATTCCTTCTTTATCATAGCCACATTCGTGTTGCAGCTCGGCAATGGTACCCTGTTCAATATAATGATCAGGGATACCCAGCTTTTTAATCCGGGCCGAATACCCCTTTTCCGACATGAAATCGATGACGGCAGAACCAAGTCCGCCGATGATAGTTCCATCTTCAACCGTTACAATTTTATTGAATTTCCTGAAGATCTCATAAAGAAGTTCAGTATCTAAGGGTTTCAGGAAGATCATATCATAATGGGCTACAGAAAATCCCTGTTGTTCCAACTCATTACAAGCTGTAACCGCGGCATTGCCAACATGGCCGATAGTAATGATCGCTGCATCAGCACCGTCGCGGGTCATCCTGCCTTTTCCTACCGGCAATTCTTTGAAAGAAGTTTTCCACTGCGGCATGACACCCCTTCCCCTGGGATAACGGATCGCAAATGGACCTTTTGCTTCAAGCTGGGCCGTATACATGAGGTTCCGGAGTTCTTCCTCGTTCATGGGAGCCGATATCGTCATGTTGGGAATGCAATTCAGGTAAGCAAGATCGAAGGATCCATGGTGGGTGGCGCCATCTTCGCCGACCAATCCGCCACGGTCGAGGCAAAACACGACATTCAGGTTCTGGAGCGCTACATCATGGATGATCTGGTCGTAGGCGCGCTGCAGGAAGGTCGAATAAACATTGCAAAACGGGATCATCCCAGAGGCTGCGAGCCCGGCTGAAAAAGTGACCGCATGCTGTTCCGCTATCCCCACATCAAAAGTCCTTTCCGGCATTTTAGTCATCATGATATTGAGTGAACAGCCGGTTGACATGGCCGGTGTGATCCCGACAATCTTCGGGTTTGCTTCTGCCAGTTCAACAATGGTGCGTCCAAAAACTGTCTGATACTTGGGCGCTTGGTTATGGCATTTATCTTCCTGTATTTCTCCCGTATTTTTATCAAAGACCCCGGGAGCATGATAGATGGTCTGTTCTTTCTCGGCATGCGTATACCCTTTGCCTTTCACGGTCACGACATGGAGTAGCTTCGGACCATGGATTTTTTTCATGTCTTCCAGCAGTTTAACAAGCCGGATAACATCGTGTCCATCCACTGGTCCGAAATAGCGGAAATTAAAGGCTTCAAAGAGGTTACTCCGGTTCAGCAGGGTCGACTTCAGGGCATTCCCGAGCTGTTTGATGATAGCCCTGGAATTTTTCCCGTAACGGGTTCCACCGCCCAGCATCAGCCAGATCTTATCACGGATTTTATTATATATTCCGGAGGTCACAATATCCGCAAGGTAATCTTTGATTGCTCCGACATTCTTGTCGATCGCGATGCCATTGTCGTTCAGGATAACCAGCAGGTTGGCATTTGCCCCCCCGGCATTGTTCATTGCTTCCATAGCCATTCCTCCCGAAATGGCACCATCACCAATGATCGCCACGTGGTGCCGGTCCCTTTCGTTGTTCAGGTTGGCTGCAACACCCATGCCCAGCGCGGCGGAGATGGAGGTGGACGAATGCCCGGTCCCAAATGCATCGTATATGCTTTCGCTTATCCGCGGAAACCCGCTGATGCCTTTGTACATCCTGTTGGTATGAAAAACATCCTTTCTGCCGGTAAGGATCTTATGGGTATAAGCCTGGTGGCCAACATCCCAGATAATTTTATCGAAAGGAGTATTGAAAACATAATGGATGGCAACAGTCAGCTCAACCGTGCCCAGGCTGGCACCCAGGTGTCCGGGATTGGTGCAGATCACATCAATGATAAACTGCCGGATCTCCATGCAGAGCTGGGGAAGTTCTTCAACTTTCAACTTCCGGAGGTCCGAAGGGTTATTTATCATTGCAAGAAGGTCGCCAATCTTTGCAGTCATCTACCAAGTTAATACAATGTTCAGTTCAGGATATCATTATAAATACACAAAAATAACGAAATTGCGATCGTAAATATTGCAACAGATGAACGCCTTTATCAGAGGAGTCCCAATTCCAGGAGTGCAGCTTCCGAGATCATGTCTTTATCCCAGGGTGGGTCAAAAACCAGCTCAACCTTCACATCCTTAATACCCTCCACTTGTTTCACCTCATTGTAAACGACACCCGGCATATCCTCTGCTATCGGGCAATTGGGGGTTGTAAGGGTCATCGTAATATATACTACCGACTGATCGATTTTAAGTTCATAAATCAATCCAAGATCATAAATGTTGACCGGGATCTCGGGGTCATGCACCCGTTTGAGCGCTTCGATGACTTTTTCTTCCAAATTTTTATCCTGGTTTACCATATTTTTTACCTTTTTTCCGGAAGAACAAATTTACGGATTTTTCTATTTGTCTGTTTATTACCGTACGGCATCTTGTTTTGATATGCTTGAACCTGGAGGAGGAGGAAGACAAATATAGCCGATTTCAGGAGATGGAGTTATCCTGTTTTTTTTTACTTCTTTTCCGTTCTGTTTCATCCAGGATGATCTTCCGTAACCGGATAGATTTCGGCGTCACTTCCACAAACTCATCCCCCTGGATGTATTCCATTGCTTCCTCCAGCGAGAACTTTACTGCAGGAATGATCACAGCTTTATCATCCGAACCGGAAGCACGTACATTGCTGAGTTTTTTGGTCTTCGTAAGGTTGATGACCATGTCGTCGCTGCGGGTACTTTCTCCCACTACCTGCCCGGCATAGATATTTTCACCCGGTTCAATGAAAAATTTTCCCCGGTCCTGGAGTTTATCGATCGAATAGGTGATGGCTGTACCGGTTTCCCCGGCGATCAGCGAGCCACTGTTCCGGCTGGCCATCTCCCCTTTCCAGGGCTCATAACTTTTAAACCTGTGCGCGATAACCGCTTCTCCTTCTGTTGCAGTCAGTACCGGGTTCCGCAGCCCGATCAGGCCGCGTGCAGGAATGTCAAATTCGAGGATGGTACGTTCACGTTTGGTTTCCAGGTGGATCAGGTCTCCCCTTCTTCGGCTGACGATCTCGATGACCTTTCCGGAAAACGATTCCGGAACTGCCACCCTTAATAATTCCATGGGTTCATAAATTTTCCCGTCAACTATTTTAGTAAGAACATTCGGCTGACCAAGCTGGAATTCATATCCTTCACGGCGCATGGTTTCCACGAGGATGGCCAGATGAAGGATTCCTCTACCGTAGACCTGAAACTTGTCGGGTGAATCCATTTCTTCCACTCTCAGAGCCAGGTTCTTTTCAATTTCCTTAAAGAGCCGCTCACGGATGTGGCGTGAGGTAACATATGTCCCTTCAATTCCTGCAAAAGGGGAATTGTTAATGGTGAAAAACATGCTCATGGTCGGTTCATCCACGCTGATACGCTTCATCCCTTCGGGATTCTCAGCATCGGCAAGGGTATCCCCGATATCAAAGTTCTCGGGACCCAAAACGGCACAGATCTCACCGGCTTCCACTTCAAACTTCACTTTTTCCTTGCTCAGTCCTTCGAACAGATATAGCTCTTTAACCGTTGATTTCAGGATGGTCCCGTCGTTCTTTACCAGAGAAACCTGGTCACCCGCACGGATTGATCCGCGTGAAACACGGCCAACTGCTATGCGTCCGACATAGGATGAATAATCCAGTGAACTGATCTGTAACTGAAGCGTACCCGGTTCACTCGACGGGGCAGGTATGTGTTCAATAATGGTATCAAGAAGATAGGTGACATCGGTGGCAGGTGTCTTCCAGTCTGCCGACATCCATCCCTGCTTCGATGAGCCATACACGGTAGGGAAGTTCAGCTGGTCTTCATTGGCATCGAGACTGAACATCAATTCAAAAACGGCTTCATTGACCTCATCCGGCGAACAATTGGGTTTATCTACCTTATTGATGACAACGATCGGTTTTTTTCCGAGTTCGAGGGCTTTCTGAAGCACAAAACGGGTTTGCGGCATCGGCCCTTCAAAGGCATCGACTAACAGCAAAACACCGTCGGCCATGTTGAGCACCCGTTCTACCTCCCCGCCGAAATCGGAGTGGCCGGGTGTATCGATGATGTTGATCTTAATTCCCTTGTATCTTACCGAAACATTCTTTGAAAGGATCGTGATCCCTCTTTCGCGTTCAAGATCGGTTGAGTCGAGTACAAGGTCAACCACGACCTGGTTCGCGCGAAATAATTTTACCTGGTGAAGGATCCGGTCAACTAGTGTTGTTTTTCCATGGTCAAC
>PLMO01000148.1 GCA_003142515.1 Bacteroidales bacterium | reverse complement strand
ACTTGATATTCCTTATGTCAAAAGGAATAAGCGCGTGGTGATCACCGGGAGCGGCCCGGCAGGTTTTTTTGCAGCCTATGTTCTGCAGAAAGCCGGATTTGATACAATCATCCTGGAACGCGGCGCAGAGGTTGATAAGAGGGCAACAGGCATAGTGAATTTCGAGCATACCGGCGAGTTCAGCCCGGTTGCCAATTACTCATTTGGGGAAGGCGGGGCTGGAACCTTTTCCGATGGAAAGCTCACTTCCCGTTCCAAACACATCTCTCCTGAACGGAATTTTTTTCTTGCTGAATACATAGATGCCGGCGCCCCTGCGGAAATCCGTTACATGACACATCCCCACGTGGGAAGCGATAACCTGAAGAACATCGTGAAAAATCTAAGGAGGAAATATACCGACCTTGGCGGAGAGATCCGGTTTGAAAAAACGCTTTCCAAACTGGCCGTCAAAGACGGGAAGATCCAGGAAGCAATTACAGAAGACGATACGATAGTGGCCGATTATTTTATTATAGCACCGGGACATTCTTCCTATGAAACCTACCGGATGCTGATCGCAATGGGTGTGCTTTTTCGGACCAAAAGCTTTGCACTCGGATGTCGGGCTGAACACCTGCAGTCCGACATCAACGTTGCACAATGGGGCGTTGCCGGACTTCCCGGTGTAAAAGCAGCTGAATATCGCCTCGCATCAGACGGAGATGGGAAACACCCGGTTTATTCCTTTTGTATGTGCCCGGGTGGCATCGTGGTTCCTGCAGCGACTTACAAGCATATCAACATTGTGAACGGAATGAGTTTTTATGGCAGAGATGGTCGGTTTTCCAATGCCGCCTGCGTTGCGGGCATACATCCTGATGAACTCGCAAGCCGGAAGGTAACTGCGCTGGAAGCCCTTGAATGGCTTGAAAACCTGGAAGCTTCCTTTTTCGATTTTGCAAAAGGATACAAGGCGCCGTTTTGCAGTATCAGCGATTTTCTACATGAGAGGGAACCTCACAAGCTTCCCGAAACCAGCTATCCTCTCGGGCTTGCACCTGCTCCCCTCTGGAAGATGCTTCCCCCGGCAATTACAGCTTCGATCAAACAGGGATTGGTGGATTTCTGTAAGAAGATCAAAGGTTATGATAAGGGAAACCTGTTGGGGTTGGAAAGCAAGACATCCTCACCGGTACAGGTGATCCGTGAGCAAAACGGGTTGTGCACCGGGTTTACCAATCTATTCCTGGCAGGGGAGGGAAGCGGCTACTCCGGCGGCATTGTCTCCAGTGCAGCTGACGGAATCAAAATAGCCATGAATATTTTAAGGGAAGCTGATTAATGCGATATCATGCACGACTGCGCCGCCAGCCAGGCCGTTGAAAAAGCAAGCTGAAGGTTAAACCCACCGGTATCGGCATCCAGGTCGATCATCTCACCGGCAAAATAGAGGTTTTTTACCACCTTCGATTCCATCGTCTTTGCGTTTATCTCGGAAGTTATGACTCCTCCGGCAGTGATGATCGCTTCCTTAAACGGACGATAACCTGTGACCCGGAACCTCAGGTCTTTCATCATCATCAGGATCTTTTTGCGTTCTTTGGCCTGAAGCTGGTGGCCTTCCTTCTGCCCGTCGATGTTCAGTTCGTTCAGGAATACCGGAATCAGAGTAGAGGGCATCCATAACCTGAAAAGATTATCAATCTTCCTTTTTCCATTCTCATCCAGGTCACGTAACAGTCGGTTATCGAGTTTAACCTCATCCAGCGCGGGTTTCAGGTCGACTGACACTTCTACCTTATGGCCTTTCACTAACTCATCAACGATGAAGCGGCTCAGGCTAAGTATGATGGGCCCTGTAAGCCCGAAATGTGTAAAGAGCATCTCTCCGAATTCTTCTTTAAGCTTCTTTCCACTCACCCACACGATGGCTTTGACATTCTTCAGACTGAGTCCCTGAAGTCGTTGCGCCATATCTCCTTCCGTTTCAATGGGTACGAGTGCAGGCCTTGGTGTTTCAATCGTGTGGCCGGCTTTTTTAGCCATCCGGTAACCATCGCCGGTAGATCCTGTGGCAGGATAAGAACAGCCACCCGTGCAAAGAATGATGTTCCGGCAGGTGATATTCATGTCTTTACCATTCGCATTGACCAGAAGTCCTTTCACTTCTCCCCCAATTATTATCATTCGTTCTACCCGGTTTCCATATCTGATTTCGACATGATTTGAATGTACCCATTTCAAGAGCGCATTTACAACATCGGCAGAGTTGTTGGAAACGGGGAAAACCCTTCCGCCTCTTTCCACAATGGTTTCCAGTCCGTATTTTTCAAGTAAACGGATGATGTCGTGGGAGAAAAACGTAGCAAATGCATGTTTCAGAAAGCGGGAGTTGGGAAATATATGATCATAGAACTCACTTTGCGGGGCATCGTTGGTGATGTTGCACCGGCCCTTCCCTGTGATCAGCAGCTTTCTCCCGGCCCTTTCCATCTTCTCGAGCAGCAAGACCTTTCCTCCGAGCTCACCAGCCCTGCCGGCTGCAATCAGCCCGGCAGCGCCTGCACCCACAATAACTACATCATATTCATTCATGAAAACGCAGGAAGACGATTTTGCGCATCAAAGATACAGCATCCGCATTTCATATCCATCCTGTTTATGTCAGTTGCTTAATGGATTTTTATAAGTAATTGAACTTATGGAAAACACATTTTTATTTCACCATATGACAACTTATCTGTATCTTTGTATCCGAAATAAGAAAAAAATCTGTGATAATCCGGATCCTTCGCTCTACGGCAGTTTGCCTGCTCCTGCTCATCTTCCTCGCCGGAAGTATGGGGATCTCGTTTTATATTCATACCTGCGGAACCAGTCATAAAAAAGAAGTCTTCGCTTTCAGGGAGATCTTTCACCAGAACATAGCCTGCTGCTGTGATGAGGATCTTACGGCAAATGTCCCGACCGGTTCAGCATCAAATTACAACGATGCGGATTGCTGCAGGATATCACATCTATTCATTAAAGCTCCTTTCCTGGGGTTTCCCGTTGTTGAAAAGTTGCTGGTACCAACCTTCCATTTTATTGAATTTCCTGAATCTACGCTTCTCAAGTCACAGCCGACCCAGGATTCAAAAGCTTCATTCACCCCTTTCCATGATCCTTCACCGCCGCCTTTATCCGGCATAGACCTGGTCCATTTCCTGCACAAGATCAGAATCCCTGCTCCTGTTTGCTGATTTGATCGTTTCTCCGGAAGAAAATCTTCATGGAAGAAATATGCTTATTCTCTTCATCAGATCATCAATAAAATTACTTAAACAATCATCATGCAATCAAGAAAAATAATATTTTCAGCATTCCTGTTTTTATCCCTTTTCATCTCTTTTCAAGGATTTACCCAAGTCATCACGGGTTTTGTATATGAAAAACAGGAAGGCAATTTAAGATCACCACTCACGGGAGTAACCCTTCAATGGATTCATACAACAAGAGGTTCGGTGACGGATAATGCAGGAAAATTCCAGCTTTCAGCAAAAGGGATCACCGATCAGCGGATTTTGGCCAGGTTTTTAGGTTACCCGCAGGATACGATAAAAATAGTTTCTTTTGATGCACCTATAGAAATAGAGATGGTTCCGGAAAAGACGATGCTTCCCGCTGTGGAGATAAAGGAGAAGCAGGATAATTCGCTGATCTCAAAACTGAATGCGCGACAAACCCAGGTGATCAACATCGGGGAATTACAACGGGCAGCCTGCTGTAACCTGGCAGAGAGCTTCGAAACTAATGCATCAGTGGATGTTTCATACAGCGACGCAGTTTCCGGAGCCAAACAGATCCAGTTGCTCGGATTATCCGGCATATACAGCCAGATCATGACGGAGAATATTCCGCTCATCCGCGGCCTCGCAAGCACCTATGGACTGAATTACATTCCCGGACCCTGGATGGAATCCATACAGATCTCAAAAGGAACGGCATCGGTGGTAAACGGGTACGAATCAACCACGGGCCAGATCAACGTAGAATATAAAAAACCGGAGAACGCCGAAAAATTCTATGTAAACCTTTATGGAAACAGCAACCTGCGGTTTGAGGTGAACCTTGACGGGTCAATCAAACTGAATGATAAGCTCAGTACCCTGTTGATGATCCATGTGGATGAGTTTGGGGATAAAATCGATCAGAACCATGATGGATTCATGGATCTCCCGAAACTTCAGACCTATAACATTTTCAACCGTTGGGATTATATCAATCCGGGGATAATGGTGTCGAAGATGGGGATAAAATATTTGGATGAGACACGTGACGGCGGACAGATGGATTTCAACAAAGGAACCCTGAATTTTGATACCACCGGCATCACCAACGACACTAAAAAGTACGGGTTTGAGGTTCACACAAAACGCCTGGAAGGTTTCTGGAAAAATGGATTTTTTATCAAAAACCATCCCGAAGCGAGTATTGGTTTGATCCTGTCGGGCGTGAATCATGAACAGACAGGCTTTTACGGACTCGACCAGTACAATGGTCATGAAAGAAGCCTTTATGCCAACCTTATTTTTAATACATCCTTTAAGAAAAATACCCATAAGATCGCAGCCGGGCTCAGTTATTTGCTTGACGATTTCAGGGAAAACTTCATCCAGGATTCACTCACCTATTTATACCAGTTGAACCATGGAACGACCGACCGGGATCTCTTTACGTTGGTGGGATCCAAAAATGTGAATTTTATCCTGAACCGAACAGAATTTGTCCCCGGGGCCTTCTTTGAATATACCCTGAACCTGAAGGATAAATTCACGATGATTGTTGGTTTACGTGGAGATTATGATAATCTGTGGGGATTTTTTGTCACACCCCGGCTTCACCTTCGCTATAAATTCAGCGAAATGACCTTCCTGCGTGCTTCCATCGGAATGGGATACCGTACTTCGAATGTGCTGGCCGAAAACAGTGCACTCTTCATCAGCCAGCGTTCCTTTGTCTTCACTGAACCCCTGAAACAGGAAAAAGCGCTGAATTTTGGACTGAACTTTACCAAGGAGATTAAACTTTTTCACAACAAAGCGACCTTCGATATCGATGCATACAGGACCAGCTTTCTTAACCAGGTGGTGGTGAATGCCGACAGCCTTCCAACCGCGGTGTTCTTCTCCAACCTCCATGGACAATCCTATTCAAACAGCGTACAGGTACAATTGATCGTTGAACCGGTCAAACGATTCTCTGTGACCCTGGCATTCCGGGTAAATGATGTGAAAGTGACGGAGAATGGAGTCCTGCGTGAAAAACCCTTTGTCAATCTTTATAAAGGCTTGGTCACGCTGTCGTATGCCACTAAGTTTGAAAAATGGAAATTTGACCTTACCGGTCAGCTGAATGGCCCGGCAAGGATACCTGACACACAGAGAATGCCGGTAACACTCCAACAGGCCGGCCATTCACCTGCCTGGTTCCAACTGCTTGGCCAGATCACGAAGAAATTTAAATTCTTCGACCTCTATATCGGTGGGGAGAATCTGACTAATTTTACTCAGGATAAACGTATCGTTGAATACTGGAAACCCTATCATACCCATTTTGATGCTTCCATGGTTTGGGGACCGGTGGTTGGACTGACGGCTTATGCAGGGATCAGGATGATCATAAAATAATTACGAATTACGGATTACGAATTAGTTGGCTGGCGCGCGTTTGTAACGCGTGCCCAAGACAAAATACTTGATTTTACCCGTGCTTCCATTAATGAAATCAACTCGTATCGACTCTGAAAATAAATAATCATAAAAAAATAAAAACATGAAAACAAAATTCATCTTAAAAAGCCTGATCATCAGTATCGGCCTGGTATTTCTTTTCAGCAACGGATCCTGTTCCCAGGATAAGAAAACCGTTGAATTAAAGATCAAAACTTCTGCCGTTTGTGGCCAGTGCAAGGACCGGATTGAAAAGGGAATGGCCTATGAAAAAGGCATTAAGGATATCAATCTGGATGTGGATACCAAAATCGCAACGGTGCGTTATAATCCTTTAAAAACAACACTGGCAGTTATCCGAATGGCGATTTCAAAATTAGGCTATGATGCCGATACCATTCCGGCCGACCCGATCGCTTATGGAAAACTGCCTTCCTGCTGTAAGAAAGATGCTAAGAAACACTGATCAGAATTATGAATGCAGGAATTATGAATGCAGAAATGCAGGGATTGAAAATTAATTATCCATTATCAATTTTCAATTATCAATTACCCTGATGGCTAATGGCTAATTCCTAACCCCTTATTTCGGCTTTCTTTTGTTTTATGACCGCTTGTGCAGCAGCCAGACGTGCGATAGGAACCCTGAAGGGCGAGCAACTTACATAGTTGAATCCCAGTGAATGACAGAACTCGACAGATTTCGGTTCACCGCCATGTTCGCCACAGATACCGATCTTCAGGTCTTTGCGGGTGGCCCGGCCTTTTTCAACGGCAATCTTCATGAGTTGGCCTACGCCATCGAAGTCGATCACCTGGAAAGGATCTACGGGAAGAATTTTTTTATCAAGGTAATCGGGCAGAAAGCTTCCGATATCATCCCTGGAAAAACCGAAGCTCATCTGGGTGAGGTCGTTGGTTCCGAAAGAGAAGAACTGGGCTGTTCCGGCAATCTCGTCAGCCGTGAGACAGGCCCTCGGAATCTCGATCATGGTTCCGATCATGTGCGGAATTTCCTTTAATCCGAATTTCTTGCACACTTCCTCGTAAATCAGAGCAATAATCTTGTATTGGTGGTTCAGTTCATTCACACTGCAGGTAACCGGGATCATGATCTCGGGGAAAGGATGTTTTTTCTCTTTGAGAAGTTCAGCCGTAGCTTCGAAAATGGCTTTGACCTGTGTCTCGGTGATTTCCGGGAAAGTAATACCCAGCCGTACTCCCCGGTGTCCCATCATTGGATTCGTTTCGTGCAAGTCTTCCGCCCGCTTGTCGAATTCTTCCTTTGAGATCCCAAGACTTTCAGCGATCTTATGGCGTGCTTCGGGATTATGCGGAATGAACTCATGAAGAGGTGGATCAAGGGTACGAATGGTAACAGGATAGCCATCCATGGCTTCGAGTGTGCCTTTCATATCGGCTTTCATAAACGGGAAGAGCTCATCTAATGCCTTTCTCCTTTCATCTTCGGTGTTAGAGACGATCATTTTGCGAAGGATGAACAACGGTTTCTCAGCATGTTTTCCATAGAACATATGTTCGGTACGGAACAACCCGATCCCTTCAGCGCCAAAGGCCCTTGCTTTTGCAGCATCATCGGGGGTATCGGCGTTGGTGCGGATCTTCATCACGCGGATCTCATCACACAGCTTCATGAAAGCCTGGAAGTCGGGATTTTCCTCTGCGGCCTTGATCATATCAATCTTGCCGTTGTAAACATATCCTTTGGATCCGTTCAGGGAGATGTAATCTCCTTCATGAAGAACGATATTATCAATCGAAAGGGTTTTGGTCGAAGCTTCGATCTTAAGGTTTCCTGCTCCCACGATACAGCATTTGCCCCAGCCTCTTGCCACGAGCGCAGCATGACTGGTCATCCCGCCACGGGCAGTGAGGATGGCATATGCAGCGCGCATGCCTTCGATATCTTCAGGATTTGTTTCTTCTCTTACCAGAATGACGACCTTGCCTGCTTTTGCCCATTCTACTGCTTTCTCCGAATTGAATACGATCTGTCCGGTAGCGCCGCCGGGTCCGGCCGGCAAGCCTTTTGCCATGGGTTTTAACGCAGCTTCTGCTTTCGGATCCAAAATGGGATGAAGCAATTCATCGAGCTGTGAAGGTTCGACGCGGCTCACTGCTTCTTCTTTGGTGATCAGTTTTTCCTTGTACATATCCAGCGCCATCTTCACGGCAGCAGGGCCATTTCTTTTGCCGACCCTGCATTGGAGCAT
>PLMO01000106.1 GCA_003142515.1 Bacteroidales bacterium | reverse complement strand
TCGATGGTTTTTAAGATGGTTCCATATAAACCTACTGCAAAACCTGTATTGGCATCGGTAAAATAAACTGAATATAACGGGGCAATTGTTTCATTCGATAAAAGAGTCCAGGTTGTCCCAGCATCGATGGTTTTTAAGATGGTTCCATTATAGGTTCCATAGGAGTTATACATATAACCCACCGCATAACCAGTATTGGCATCTGTAAAATAAACTGATTGTAAATCATTAGTGGTTCCGCTCGCTAATGTAGTCCAGGTTGTGCCTGCATCGATGGTTTTTAAGATGGTTTGTTTAGAAGTATACCTGAAATTACCTCCAACTGCATAACCAGTATTGGCATCGGTGAAGTAAACTGATTCCAAACCATTATTTGTTTCGCCCGATAAAGCAATCCAGCTTGTGCCTCCATCGATGGTTTTTAAAATGACTCCATTATAATCATTAATTACTACATTCTCATTCTCCTTTTTTTTGCATGAGGTAACCAAAACAATACCTGCGGTCATTGCCACAAGGATAATTATAAGCGCTTTTTTCATACAAATGATTTTTTAGATTTTTGAATTTATATTGCTTCGACTTATCGTATAATAATACATTCAAGTAGTCATTGTCTTTTTAATTCTTCATAATCTTCCCCACCTGCACCGTCCTATCATTGGTCACCCGCACAAAATAAACCCCGCTGGGAAAATTGCTGATATCAATCTGTGACTTGGGTTCGGTGATTTGGCGTGTTATGAGCTGCTGACCCTCAATATTTACAATTGATAAATTGCCACCTTCTGTTACTTCTGATATTTCAATTGTTATTTTATCAGTTGCAGGATTAGGATATGGCGAAAACCTTGACATCTGTTGCTCATTAATCCCGACAAAAACGGAATCATATTTCATAACAGTTGCTTTGTTGGAATTTCCAAAATCTTGATATCCTACAAAAGGTTGACCAGATTGATTGAAAGCGATATTTGTAGCATCAACCTGTCCTGCTGAAAAACCCGCATTTCCTACATTTAACCAGTTAGTTCCGTCAAATTTCATGACAGTGGCTTTATTCATATTCATTCCATCATTGTATGCAACATAGGGTTGACCATTGGAAGGGCAGAAAGCAAGGTTCATACTGGCGGTACTTCCTGCTGAAAAACCTGCATTGCCTAAATTTAACCAGTCAGTGCCGTCGAATCTCATCACAGTGGCTTTATACATATACGCTCCATCACAGTATGCCACATAGGGTTGACCATCAGAAGGGCAGAAGGCAAGGCTTGTATTAGTTACGTCACTTTGTGAAAAATTTGGAATCCCCACAATAACCCAACTTACACCGTCAAATTTCATTACATTGGCTTTAAAGGAATTCTCAAAATCCGCAAACGCCACATAGGGGTGACCATCGGAAGGGCAAAAGGCAAGGCTTATAAATTCAGCTGTAACATCCGAGAATCCCGCTACTCCAACATCAACCCAGTCGGTTCCATTAAATTTCATTACTGTTGCTCTTCCCCCTTTTGTTGCATCACTATATGCCGCATAGGGTAGTCCGTCGGAAGGACTAAAGGCAAGGCTATGACTATGAATCATTCCTGCTGAAAATCCCTCTTCTCCCACATTTATCCAACTTGTTCCGTCAAATTTCATTACTGTTGCTTTTTCAGATGGGTAAGTTGCCCCGTCGCTGTATAATATATAGGGTTGACCAGCTTGGTTGAAGGCGAGGCTTGCACTATAAATTATTCCTGCTGAAAACCCTGCATTACCTACATTCACCCAGTTAATCCCATCATATCTCATCACAGTGGCTTTATACATATACGTACCGTCTTCATATCCCATATAGGGAAAACCTTCAATAGGGCTGATGGCAAGACTTGGCTGATAAGCTTGTCCTATTGAGAAACCAGCATTTCCGACATTCTTCCACGCATAATCCAGCGGGGAATCTTTATACAGGTTGAATTGGGCAGAAACAACCACTGGAAGAAAGAAAAATAAAATGTAGAGAAGTTTTTTCATGTGTCACCCATTTTGAAGTGGTTCAACATCGCATTATGGCGGTGGAAGGCGCAATTATTCTTTTATTACCCAAATATATGAAAAACAACGATATGTTATGCGAAAATTCGGATGGTTATTTTAAGCGAAATGCGCTGGCGAAAAGAAAATAAGGCTGAATGTAAGAAATTCATCACGCTACCCCTTTGCAATCCTTGGATTATGATCACATACTGGCATCCTTGCATTACCCAAGGGGGATCGTTCTTTAAAACGATAGGGGTTTGGCAAAAATTCTATACCCCGATGGTGTCCAGAAATGTTTTTGGTATCTTTACATTTTCATACATACAATAATGTAGCCTGATCTTATCCCCATCACCAAAACGCCCGATATGAAATCACGGTTGATACTTTTCGTTTTTCTTCTTCTCTGCCTTACAGGACTAAATGCCCAAACAGGATGGGTTGGTGGGACGGTTGTTCCTTTGAAACCGCAATCTTCGCTGTTTGGGAAGGACATTGTTATACAGGATACATCGGATCGTGATCAACGAAACGTTGCTACATGTTCAGCTTTTAATGGATGGCTTTATGCGGTCTATTCGTATCCTATCGGAATTGAGCAAGCAATTGCTGTATTAAAATCAACTGATAATGGGATTAATTGGGAGTTGTTGGGTGAGGGAGGTACGGTTTTTGCGTCATCAACCACAAGGGTTGATATAATAGCGTGTGGCAACAGTAATGATAATCTTAAATTATTTGTTGGATACGTGTATTTTATCGATGCTTTGAATACAGGAGGTGCCTATGTAATAAGATATAAAGCCGAACCATTTGGTTATGAAGATGAACTTTTAAAACAGGACGGGGGAATAATAAAAGATCTCGCACTTTCAAGTGATTACATGTATCCATGTGTTAATTCAAATCCGCATAGTATTGGCGTTTTATTTTCAAGAAAAGGAGTAATTGACACATTAGTTTTTCGGTCTTCCAGCAATGGAGGAATGTCGCTTGATTCCCGCCATAAAATTGCAACATCTTCAAATTTTTTCCATAAAGTAAGTTTGAATTATGGCAGAAGTCCATCATGGAATAGCGGAAGATATTTTGCGGCATGGGAAGAACAAACAAGTCAGACTTCAACTGTAGGGCATATTTATATTGCTCATTCAGAACCCAATTTTGACAGTTCTTTCACAAGACCTATATGTTTGGATAGTCTTGATCCCTCTTTAATCAATAAAGTCAGGAACCCTGCCATTGCCTGTCAGTACAGCAATGCTGATAACGATAGTGCAAACCTGACCGAAGTCGTTTTATTTGAAAAATATAAACCTGCGAGTACAGATTTTGATGTTGCAGGGTTTTACAATGTTCAGGCAACAACAACATCACATTTCAGACCCCTGAACATTGCGGCAACCCCTAATAACGAACTGCAACCTGATATATGCTTCAATCCATACAATTCAAAATTTATGGTCACCTACTTTGATTCAACGGACAAGAAACTGCCATTTTTAACAAATGATGTTAATCTTACAAGTCCAAACTCGTGGAATGTCATCAGTCAGGGATATAATGACAACAGCAATCTTGTCGCACCTTACCCGAAGGTTAAAGTAAATTTCGGATTGCAGGATGGGATGAATGCGTGGATTTCGGAAGGAACAGGTGGCAACGGCATTGCCCTCTTTGACGCACCCTACAGTACTTATACAGGAGTTGCGGGAAATAGCATCGGTAGTTCAGTAAGGCTCTATGGATCGTATCCTAACCCCTGTAATAATGCAATCAAGATAGTCTTTGGACAGAAGAATGCAGGAAGAGTAACTATCAATGTGATGGGTATTATGGGGCAATCATTAGGAACGGTCACGGATCAGAACTATCCCGCAGGCAAGCATGTGGTACAGTTCGATGTCTCCAATCTTCCTGACGGGAATTACCTTTACAAGTTCAGATCAGGCGACTTTACCGACACAGAGAAGTTCACGGTGATCAGATGATGCGGAGGTATTGGAGTTGTTTTTCCAAAAAGTAATCAGCCATCTTACGGAACTTCACAGGAAGATACCCCTGTTATTTAATTCGGGATCGATTCGCAGGGAGTTATTGCTTTATTATCTTCCCCATAGATACCGTCCTATCATTTGTCAGCCGCACAAAATATACCCCGCTGGGCAGAGCGCTGACATCTATCTGGGTCTTGGGCTCGGTGATTTGGCGGGTTATGAGTTCTTGACCATTAAGGTTTGAAATAGATAATTGCCCATCCAATGATGTTTGGATTGTGAGTTTGTTAACTGATGGGTTAGGGAATATCGAAAACATTTGTTGACTTGAAGTGTCTTTAATTGAAAACACGATACAAGAATCTTTCACTTCTTGAATACTGTTGCACCCATTTGCATTACTTTCAATCACGGTCAACTCATTCGGACTATTTAAATAATTACAAATGCTCTTAATGCTACAAGTACATAAATGTAAATTATAAAAAAAGTAAATTCCTTTTATTGAACTATCAGCTATATTATCCAGTCCTGTCAAACTTGTCAATGCGTTAACGTTATATTCAATATCAATGCCCTCACCAATTGAAGTCAAAGAGCTTAAACCCGTGAAATTAGTTAAGGCATCATTATTATAAATATCAATATCTCCGCCAATAAAAGTAACTTTATTCAACCCTGTAAAATTGGTAAGGGTAGTAGTATATCCAATCCAAAGAGCATCCCCGATAGTTGTCAAATTATCCAATCCCGAGAAATTAGTAAAAGCATTAGTGCCTTGAACATATAACATTCCTCCGATGGAAATCAAACTATTCAACCCTGTTAGGCTGCCTAAATTATTATTATCAACAATACTTAAGTCGGTTCCTATGGAAGTAACATTGTCCAATCCTGATAAATTTGTTAAAAGATTATTATACTCTATGTATAGGTCGTTCCCGAATGAAGTAATATTGTCCAACCCTGACAGGCTGGTCAAGGCTGGGTTGGAATTAATCTCGAGGTATCCACCGATGTATGTCAAAACGCTCAATCCGTTCAAATTGGTAATATCGTTGCCACTAATTGTGACATCACCCTCTATTTGCGTGCAGTTTGGATAATTTGTGTGAAAACTGTCGATTTGAGCTTGCGTGGAAAACGTGATGCCTTGTGGCAGGCAAGATTGCAATGAACTTGTAAACCAGAAGAACAGCCAGATTAATAAAAAGAATAATTTCTTCATAATGCGACCCAATGTAAAATTGGTGACATATTTCACTGCTTCACAAATTTCCCCACAGATACCGTCCTTTCACCCGTTAGCCGCACAAAATATACACCGCTGAGCAGCATACTTATGTCAACATGTGTTTTGGGCTCGGTGATTTGGCGGGTGATTAGCTGCTGACCCTCAATATTCAGAATTGATAAGTTGCTACCATTTGTTTTTCCTGATACCTCTACCGTTATTTTATCTGTTGCAGGGTTGGGATAAAGCGAAAATTTTAATGTCTTTGGTTCCCTGATTCCGACAAAAACGGAATCAAACTTCATTACTGTTGCGTTTTGGGCATTTGCCCAGTCCATATAAGCCACATAAGGTTGACCAGTTGGGCTAAAGGCGAGGCTTGTATACCAAGCATCTCCTGCTGAGAAGCCAGCATTTCCCACATTCACCCAATTGCTTCCATCAAACTTCATTACCGTGGCTTTAAAGCTATTTCCCCAATCCCGATATGCTACAAAAGGCTCACCAGACGGACTGAAGTCAAGGCTTAAACTTTCCGCTTTTCCTGCTGAGAATCCCGCATTTCCAACATTCACCCAGTTGATTCCATCAAATTTCATTACAGTGGCTTTACTGGAGTTCCCTGCATCCTCAAAAACCACATAGGGTTGACCTGATGCACTGAAGGCGAGGTACGTATAATTAGTCTGACCTGTTGAGAAACCCTCACTCCCTACATACACCCAGTTGGTTCCGTCAAATTTCATTACGGTTGCTTTACTTAAATTCCCAGCATCAGAATAAGCCACATATGGTTGCCCAGACAAACTAAAGGCAAGGCTCGTATAAGCAGCTATATCATTTGAGAAACCTCCATTTCCAACATTTATCCAATTAGTTCCGTCAAATTTCATTACTGTAGCTCTATTGTCATAGCCATAGTCCTCATAAGCCACATATGGTTGCCCAGAAAAACTAAAGGCAAGGCTCGTGAATGTGGCATACCACGCTGAAAACCCTGCATTTCCGACATTCTTCCACGCATAATCCAGCGGGGAATCTTTATACAGGTTGAATTGGGCGGAAACAACCACTGGAAGAAAGAAAATTAAAATGTAGAGGAGTTTTTTCATGTATCACCCATTTTGAAGTGGTTCAACAACGCATTATGGCAATGAAAGGCGCAATTATCTTTTTATTACCCAAATATATTAAAAACAACGATATGTTATGCGAAAATTTGGGCGAATATTTGGGAACCACAAGTTGGATTCAGGATATCACAATTTAATGGCAGATATTAAACCAGCCATAAAGTCAAACAATCGTCCGTTTATTTGATATCCGAAATACAGGGGAGGTTGAGGGAATTTGGATACAAAAGATGTCCCAATATTTATATAGGGCAGGATTGATGAAACCTTTATTTAGGACAGGACGTTAAGGTGGAATATTAACCCTTTAACAAACCTAAACCAGGAACTAAGACCCTGAAGAAAATTCAGTCCCGAATTTAAGGCAAAAGTTGCAATTGAAGCAATAAAAGAACAGAATACAGTTGAAGACCTGGTAAAAAAGTACGAACTCCATACCAACCAGATCAGCTTGTGGAAGAAAGAGTTTCTTTCCAAAGTTGCCTTGATATTCTCCTCCGAAGAAAAGATCAGTGCCGATAAAAATCAACAGTGTTTTTATTAAAGTTTTATTTCCCTTTTTCCTTATAAACTACCTTTTCCAGGTCCTCTTCAATTCCCTCGGTGGTCAATAACCCCTGTTTCTTCTGAGGATAAAACGATGATGGAAGTATCTTGATGTTCATGCTGAGTAGCAGATGATCCATGATGATCAACAACAGAGTGCTTATAAATGGCAGTGGGATCAACATAACCGGCACAACTACGCCGGTTCCCTTCAAGAGGTCGACAACTTGTCGTCCGAACTGTTTTTTCTCCGCCTTGGTGATCTTCTCTCTTTTTATATACTTTGTTAAAATGACAGACGCATCTTTGGTTTCAATTGCTTCTCCCTTAAATCCTGAAGAATATCTCGAAGCCTCACCAATAAAACCCTTGGCATATCTGGCAATCTGATCCTTGACCTTCGGGTGGGTGAAGATTCTCAGGAGATATGCAATGATCCGTTTTCGTATGGATTTCATGGATTAACCTCAGTGTTCGTTGGTTCAAATTATTGGTAATAAATCACAAAACCAAAAGCCTTTTGTCTTTATGTTTGTTGGAAGAGTACAAACATCGTCTGTTTTTATTTCAAGCGCTTTATAAACTTTCTTACCAATAGTAAAGCTGATTTTCTTTTTGAACAAAGGTCCATCATAGCAAAATGTGTGATACTCGCCATTTTCACCGCAAGGATCTATGCTAATAAGTAATTGTTCAATAAATGATTTGTCTATTTCCCTTCCTATCCATTCTTCTCCAAGATATCCGTCATTGGTGCAACATATAACAGTTTTGAATTGCCGGCTGATAAAATCATTGATGAGAATTTTTGTGTCCATCTTCCATAACGGAAAAACTGCTTTCATTCCCACTTTTGCTAAATTATTTTCACGATATACTCTTAAATCTTCCAAAAAGATGTCGCCAAAAATTACATTATTAATTCCTTCCGACTTAGCTTTTAACAAAACTGTTTTCATTTGTTTTTCATACTCATCGTTTGTGCCTTCAGTTACTCTTACTTTCAATAGCGGAATGCCGATTGATTCGGCTTGATTGTCCAATAATTTTTCTCTGACGCCGTGCATTGAAATTCTTTTAAACTTATCGTTCACGGTGGTGAGCAGATACTTTACATCAAATAATTTTTCTGTTAAAACTTTGTATAAGCAAAAAGAAGAATCTTTTCCTCCGCTCCAACAGAAAATTGCTTTAGGTTTGTTCATAATATTGGCCTTCTTCTTTACTTGACGGCGGAATTATTAGAAAAACAACACTTTTATCACTCCCACACTCGAAATCGTGACACGTGACGCGTAACGTCTCTCTCCAACACAAATCCCGCACAATAAAGGGAATAAATTGTCAGAAGAATCAAACCTTACCCTTTCTTCCCATTCCTATAAGGACAAACCTTCCTGCATTCATGACATGTGTAAATATCCCATCCTCTTGCATGTTCAAGGGTGGAAAAATCCCTGCATAGCTTCTGAATCACTGTAACCCCGTCCAGCGCTTTAACCGGACATCCCCCGATGCAGAGATCGCAATTTGGGGGACAGCCAAAATCATTCACAACCGGATCGGGTTCAACCGCCGTATCGAGCAATACCGCTCCAATGTAAACCATATTCCCAAGTTCACGATTTATCAGCAGGGTATTCCTGCCGAGGATCCCCAACCCGGCATTGCATGCAGCATGCCGCATGGAGAGAATTCCCATCCCATGTTTATTCTCCAGATCCCAATAAAGGTAGGGAACATCCGTTGGTACCGGAACTCCATGAATGTTCTGCTTTTCGAGTCCGGAGCAGAGCTCCAGGCCGATCTGATCCAGCGCTGAGTAAAGAAGATATGCTGTATGTGAATAGGGCACAGGATTTTCTGCCATGATCACTTCCGGGGGCAATCTTTTTAAGAAAACCACAACAGATTTGCATTTGGTATAAATATCCGTTGGACGAAATCCTTCCGGTGCAGAGGAGAACCTATCAATGCAAGCAATGCCGCACTTGTCGGCGCCAAGACCGGTTACAATTGATTTTATTTCTGCTGAGTTAATCATCTCACAACATTCAGATGGACAACGATTATGACTTATCTCTCCTGCCAACAGGGCATACAGCAATACAAATCCCGCAAATTCTACGGTCAACCTTCAGATGAATACGGCATAATTCTCCGCATTTCTCCCTGCATTTAAAAGCATTAAAGAAAAGATCCCTATCAGTGTTTATGTCCCAGCGCTGACCTGTTGCCGCCTTTGCCGGGCATTTCTCAACACAGACCGTGCACTTCCCGCATTTACTCTTATCCACCGGTTTTAATTCAGGCTTAATTTCTTTATTTATCAGGATGCTGGTTAGTCTTAGCCTCGCCCCGAATACGGGTGATATAAACAGATCTGTTTTACCGATCCAGCCAAGACCGGCTCTTGTGGCGACCATCTTGTGGGAAATTTCATACCTTAATGTTGTCAGATATTGGTCAAACTCACCGGAATTTGTGGAAAGTGTAGGCTTTATTGCGAGGGCTCTTACCCCTGCTTCATTAAGATCAGAAGAGATCTTCTCTGAAATGGCTTGTAATTCCTTGTTGATATTTTCGTAATGATAAAAATACTCAAGAGTGGGGGCATCTTTGATACCATTCACGATATTGTCATCCAGTTTCCTGCCAATTGAAACTCCAAAGGGATAGTCCTCATACTTTTTATGGAGAAGTCCATTCATATTGGCAAATCCATAGATGTATTCATCTGACGGGATCAAATACTTTTCAAGAATTTCGTGGAGAATCTGGTTTAACATCTTTGGAATTAAAATGCCTGATCATTGCATCTCCTCAAAATTAGTGAATTCATTGTAACTACTTTTACTAAACTTTTTTTACCGCTAAGGCGCCAAGACGCGAAGGACGCTAAAACTTTGCGTTTCTTTTGCGCCTTAGTTGTGAGAACCTCTTTTTTGTGCAACATTCTGCAGATTATTCCGAACCCGGATAGCACAAAAGATAGTTATGAATAGGAATAAAAATTCTTCCATACATGTTATATGTTGAATGTTTATTCGTGAGACTCAAATTTTTAGAACGAAGTGATAAAAAATTTGTTAGTCGAACAATCCCGCTGAAAGCGGAGGGTATAATACCTCCCGAGTACTCGGGACGGAATCTGAGTCTCCCGAGTACTCGGGCCCCTGGGGTTCATACCCGTGATTATTTTTGAAGAATTGCGGGGAATCTTTTCAATTATCCAGCCTTATTATTAAACCTCCGGAAAACCCGACCTGAAGCATATTTGACATGGCGTCTACGGGGATGTTATGGTATACGTCGTCGCTGTAAAGAAAAGAGGCTTTGATGGCATGGACGCTATAGCACAGATCGGCCTGTAAGCGGAATCCTATTCGTTTGGAAACATAGAATTTTACTCCTCCCTGGGTTTCAAGGGCAAAATACCATACGCTCCTGAAATAGGTGTCGGCCGGGACCAGGTTCAGGCCCCCCAGGCTGATGCCGGCATAAGGAGAGATTGTCTTGTTAACCCGGAAATTATAGTTTGTTCCCAGAAGCATATAATTCTGGTTCATCCTTACCGGACCTGCCTGCTTCTGAATAGGTGTGTTCACATCGACAAGAGTGACAAGCCTGCGGTATTGAAAGTTGAAATCAACATTTTTGGCAACCCCCACACTGATCTCCAGTCCGTATTGTGCATTCCCGTTGAAGTTCGCAGCGTTAAGGCTTGTGGTTCCCGACTGTTGAAGAACATCCATCTGTGAAGGAAGGGTATATCCTCCGAAAAGACAGATCTCAATCGGGACCCTGTTGTTACGCAGGGTATCATACGAAACCCAGGCTGCTGAGGGTTGTTTACAGGCAGGTATTCCGCCAAGAGTATATTTCACTGCCAGGTAGATATCGCGCGAGTCCACTTTTTGTGTCTTGGAATAAACCGGAACCAATGCAGTTCTGGAAGGCTTACCCCAGTTGACAAACACGCGTGAAGAAGCCCTGGAGATGTAATTTATCTTAACGGTATCAAAATTACCATAGTACTGATGCGTTAACATAATCGCTCTGGACTCATCCATTACCACTGTTTGAGGTTTCTGTGCAGGGCCAAGGGC
Source organism: Bacteroidales bacterium (assembly GCA_003142515.1). Lineage (GTDB taxonomy): Bacteria > Bacteroidota > Bacteroidia > Bacteroidales > FEN-979 > FEN-979. The sequence continues at coordinate 6,789 of PLMO01000106.1, read as the reverse complement.
ATCAGACTTTGTTATCCTGGTGGGAATTTGCAGGAAGGCTTCATTTTTCCTGAGACCCATTATAGTATTGTTCATCCATTCCTGTGCAGGAATGCCCAGCCCGGGTTTATATTCGGCAACATCGACAAGGTATCCTTTTTTATTCAGTATGCGGGTTGCAGATTCTACCGCATCCTGGTAATGCCGGAAGCTTTTATCACCCTCGATGTAGGTCCACAATTTGATTTTTTTTACGGAGTCGGCAAAGAAGATCTTATCATCATAATCAAACCGTTGCGCAAAACCGCTGCGGGTCAGTGCAAGGATGAAGAGAAGTACGAGTAGCGTAGGTTTATGGAAGGGGGTCATAATGCTCTAGGTGGTGATGTAGTGAGGTGGTGATATGGTGAAGTAGTGAAGTGGTGAAGTGGTGAGGTGGTGACATGGTGCTTTTTGAATGGGTTGAGCAAAGTTACGTTTTATTTTAGTTCAGGCGGCAGGCAGGTTTGCGGTTAAAGAAAAAAAGTACCCTTATTAAGAAGGCCTCTTTTTATTACACATCCGCCTATCGCATTATGATATTTATTAATCTTTCACGCAACCGACCGGCAAAGAAGAATCCTAAAATTCTTACCTTTGCATCCTGCGAAATAGTTGAAGAAAATGAGTGAAATTATTGAGAATTTAAGATGCCTCATCATAGGGTCAGGGCCGGCAGGCTATACTGCTGCCATCTATGCTGCCCGTGCCGATCTGAAACCTGTTATATACCAGGGCTTGGAACCCGGCGGACAACTGACAATCACAACGGATGTAGATAATTTTCCGGGATATCCGGATGGCGTAAAAGGCCCGGTAATGATGGAGGATCTCAAAAAGCAAGCCGAACGTTTTGGAACGGAAGTCCGGTTCGGGATTGTGACAAAGGTTGACTTTTCCATCAGGCCCTTCAGGGTTGAAGCGGATGACGGAAAAACCATCCTGGCCGAAACCGTTATCATTGCTACGGGAGCAACCGCAAAATGGCTGGGATTAGAATCGGAGATTACCTTCAGGGGCATGGGCGTATCGGCCTGTGCAACCTGCGACGGGTTCTTCTACCGGGGACAGGACGTGGCAATTGTCGGAGGAGGTGATACGGCGGCCGAAGAGGCAACTTACTTAGCCAAGCTTTGCAAAAAAGTTTACATGATTCATCGCCGCGATGCGTTGCGTGCTTCCAAGGCGATGCAACACAAAGTACTCAATACTCCAAACATCGAAATGATCTGGAACAGTGTTCCTGAAGAAGTCCTGGGGGATAGTTCCGGCGTCAACGGGTTGAGAGTGAAAAATATACAATCCGGAGAGACCCGGAATCTCGATATCACCGGTTTTTTTGTGGCGATCGGCCATTCACCGAATTCTGAGATCTTCAGAGGTCAGTTGAAAATGAATGATCTTGGTTACATCGAAACGATTCCCGGATCCACCAGAACAAGTGTTGATGGCGTTTTTGCCTGTGGAGATGTCCAGGATCATTATTACCGTCAGGCAGTCACCGCCGCAGGTACCGGATGCATGGCGGCCATAGAGGCGGAGAGGTTTCTGGGGAACTGAGGAAGTGTTAAGTGTTAAGTATTAAGTATTAAGTATTAAGTTTTAAGTGATGCCCGTTGTCTGGTATAGAACGGCGAGAGGTGAAATGCAGGAATGCAGAAATAATTGACAATTGATAATGGATAATTATTTCTCTGTGAACCTCTTTGGATTCTCTGTGGATCTCTGTGTAATTCCAAAAAACAAATGGTAATATGTTAAACTCATAAAGCTTAAAACTCTAACAGATGATTTTGTTTTTCCAGGGAAAGGAGAAGATTTACGCGGTACAGATGGACAGACCGCCGATTGAGGATATGATCCGTAAACTTACCTGGCTTTTCGGGAATGCTGATCCTATAAATCAGCCTACTGTTCCCGGAAGGTTTATCGGCCCCCGGAAAGAGATGATCACGCCGTGGAGCACGAATGCGACGGAAATCTGCCAGAATATGGGGATCGACGGAATCACCCGGATTGAGGAGTTTACAAAGTCAGCAGTCAGCAGTCAGCAGTCGGCAGTCGGCAGTCAGCAGTCGATAGTCGGCAGTCAGCAGTCAGCAGTCGAATGTGTGGTTTATGATCCGATGCTGGAGCAGGTTTATGATGGTCTTGACCAGCAAATTTTTTCTGTGGACCGGAAACCGGAACCGGTAATTTCCATTAACGACATTGCATTCTACAGTCAATCGCAAGGTCTTGCCCTGAGCGATGAAGAGATCGTTTACCTGGAACAGTTACAGCTCAAGCTGGACCGGAAGCTGACCGACAGCGAAGTCTTCGGGTTTTCACAGGTTAATTCGGAGCATTGCAGGCACAAGATCTTCAACGGCATCTTCGTGATCGACGGGAAAGAAATGCCGGAGACACTTTTCGGGTTGATCAGGAAAACATCAAAAGAACATCCGCGCCTGCTCGTTTCTGCTTACAAGGATAATGTTGCATTCATCGATGGGCCGCTGATTGAACAGTTTGCGCCAAAGACCCAGGATAAACCGGATTTCTTCTTCATCAAAGACATTCAATCGGTGATCTCCCTGAAAGCAGAGACGCATAATTTCCCTACTACCGTGGAACCTTTCAACGGGGCTGCCACAGGGTCAGGAGGAGAGATCCGTGACCGGATGGCCGGCGGGAAAGGAAGCATCCCGCTTGCAGGAACCGCTGTCTATATGACTTCCTACCCCAGGATCGACCGGGAGAGAAGCTGGGAAGCCACTGTCCAGGCAAGAAAGTGGTTATATCAGAATCCTGAAGAGATCCTCATCAAAGCTTCTAACGGGGCCAGTGATTTTGGAAATAAATTCGGTCAGCCGCTCATCTGTGGTTCTGTCCTGACCTTTGAACATAAGTCGGACGATAAGATCTATGGTTACGATAAAGTGATCATGCTGGCAGGCGGCATCGGCTTTGCAAGGAAAGAAGACAGTATAAAAGAAGAACCTGAAGCACATCAGAAAGTGATCATCCTTGGAGGTGATAATTACCGGATCGGGATGGGAGGCGGCGCCGTTTCCTCCGTTGCAACGGGCGAATATAAAAATGCCATTGAACTCAATGCCGTTCAGCGATCCAACCCGGAGATGCAGAAACGGGTTTTCAATGCGATCCGTGCCATGACTGAAGCCGGGCACAATCCCATTGTTTCCATTCATGACCATGGCGCCGGAGGACATCTGAATTCCATATCCGAGCTCATTGAGACCACCGGCGGTGTGATCCACATAGATGCATTGCCCATCGGCGATCCGACCTTATCGGATAAAGAAATAATCAGCAACGAATCACAGGAAAGAATGGGTTTACTCTTAGACGGCAAGGATGTTCCCCTGATGAAAAGGATCGCTGAACGGGAAAGAGCGCCGTTTTACGAAGTGGGGGAGACAACCGGTGATCACCAGCTCGTTTTCACGGATGATAAGATGGATATACAGCCTATTGATCTGAAAATTGAAGACTTCTTCGGGAAACCACCTAGAACTGTTTTAATTGATTCGTCACGCGTTACGCGTTACGCGTCACTTGTATATGATAAAACCAAACTGCAGGAGTACCTTCACGAGCTACTACAACTCGAAGCCGTCGCCTGCAAAGACTGGTTGACCAATAAAGTCGATCGTGCGGTTTCCGGTAAGATTGCGAAACAACAAACCTGTGGTCCCATTCAACTTCCGTTAAATAATGTTGGCGTAACTGCGTTGGATTACCAGGGAGAAAAAGGGATTGCCACTTCGCTTGGTCATGCCCCGGTTGTTGCCCTGATCGATGCAGAAGCCGGATCACGCATAGCCATCGCAAAAGCCTTGACAAACCTGGTATGGGCGCCACTGACCCATGGATTAGCAGGCATTTCACTCAGCGCCAACTGGATGTGGCCCTGTAAGAATCCAGGGGAAGATGCCCGTTTGTATGCAGCCGTTAATGCCGTCAGCGATTTTGCCATTCAGTTGGGAATCAATATCCCGACAGGAAAAGATTCCCTGTCGATGACACAGAAATATCCCGATGGCAAAATGGTTTATTCTCCCGGTACCGTTATCATTTCTGCGGTAGTGGAGGTCAGTGATGTGAAGAAAGTCATCAGTCCCGTTTTAATCAATGACCCGGGAAGCAGCCTGGTGTACATTAACTTTTCAGGAGATTCACTGAAATTAGGTGGAAGCAGCTTTGCGCAGGTGATCAATCAATTAGGCGACCAGGTTCCGGATGTGCCGGATGCGGTTTATTTTGTAAAGGCATTTGATCTCATCCAGGAGATGATCAACAAAGATATGATCCTGGCCGGGCATGATATTTCTGCCGGAGGATTCATTACCACGCTTCTGGAGATGACCTTTGCCGAATCCATAATGGGAATGGAACTGGACCTCACTTCTCTTGGAATGGAGGATCCCGTTCAGCTATTGTTCAATGAAAACCCCGGTATCGTGATCCAGGTGAAGAATCTTGAGGAGAGCAGTTTGCTGATGAATGCCGCCGGGTTGAAGTGGGTTTCCATCGGCAAAATTATTCAGGAGAGAAAATTAAATATCACAAACGGATCCGGTAATTTTTCTTTTGACATTGATCAACTCCGGGACATCTGGTTCAAAACCTCATATCTCCTCGATCGCAGGCAATGCGGGCCAATCCTGGCACTGGAAAGATATTCCAATTATAAGCATCAGCCACTGCGGTTTACATTTAAGGAAACCTTTACCGGCAAGGCTTCCCAGTTTGGGATCGACCGGAAAAGAAGAACACCCTCCGGTATCAAAGCAGCGATCATCCGGGAAAAAGGCGTCAACCGCGACCGGGATATAGCCTATGCCCTTTACCTGGCCGGCTTTGACGTGAAGGATGTCCATATGACCGACCTGATCAGCAGCAGGGAGACGCTGGAAGATATCAACCTGATTGCATTTGTAGGAGGATTCTCCAATTCCGATGTGCTTGGTTCTGCCAAAGGCTGGGCAGGCGCTTTCCTTTACAATGAAAAAGCAAAACACACCCTGGATGCCTTCTTTGCGAGGGAAGATACCCTCAGTATCGGTGTTTGTAATGGTTGCCAGCTTCTTGTCGAACTAGGGCTTATCTGTCCTGATGACAAGAAACAACCGTACATGTCATGGAACGACTCTCATAAATTCGAATGTACGTTTGTAACAGTAGATATCCGGGAGAATCATTCCGTAATGCTGGGATCGCTTTCGGGATCGCGGCTTGGGATCTGGGTTGCACACGGGGAAGGGAAGTTCAATTTCCCATATGAAGAAAGCCGGTATCACATTCCTGCAAGGTTTTCTTACAGCAGCTACCCGGGAAATCCCAATGGTTCCATGTATGATGCGGCCTGTATTGCATCAGAAGACGGCCGCCACTTAGCCATTATGCCACACCTTGAGGATTCAGTGATGCCGTGGCAATGGGCACATTACCCGGTTGAACGCAGCCAGGATGAAGTAACTCCATGGGTTGAGGCGTTTGTAAATGCAAGGGAATGGATTGTTGAAAAAATGAAGAATGAAAAATGAAGAATGAAAAGTGAGAGGTGAGAAGTGAGAGGTGAGAAGTGAAAGGTGAATGGTGATGTGGTGAATTAGTGAACTGGTAAATAAAAAACCCCGAAGGGATGATATTATTCTAGGAAGGAAGGATGAAATACCAATAAAAACCCCGCAGGGGTGACATTATTCTAAAACTTGGTTTTACTCGTGCCTCTATTATGAAATCAACTCAGATCACTCAAAAAAAAATAATAAAAAACCATGAATAAAACAATCCTAATCACCGGCGCAACGAGTGGGTTCGGCAAGGCCATCGCCAGGAGATTTGCAAAGGACGGCGACGACCTGATCATTACCGGCAGGAGAGAAGCACTTCTGATGGAACTAAGCGCTGAACTGAGAAAAAAATACAAGGTAGAAGTTCTTTCACTTTGCTTTGATGTGCGCGTGATGGAGGAGGTTGAGTTAGCCATCTCCTCACTACCGGATGAATGGAAGAATATTGATGTGCTTGTTAACAATGCCGGGCTTGCAGTGGGTTTGAACCCGGTAAATGAAGGCGTTATCGATGACTGGGAACGAATGATCGATACGAATGTCAAGGGATTGCTTTATATGACCCGTTTTGTTTCCCCGCTGATGGTTGAACAGAAAAAAGGACATATCATCAATATCGGTTCTATTGCCGGAAAAGAAGTCTACCCGATGGGCAATGTTTATTGCGGATCGAAATTCGCCGTGGATGCCATCACCAAAGGCACGCGCATCGACCTGGTAGAGCATAATATCAAAGTTACGCAGGTTGCTCCGGGTGCCGCTGATACTGAATTCTCGCTTATCCGGTTTAAAGGCGATAAGAAACGTGCCGATAGTGTTTATAAGGGGTTTACTCCATTATCAGCAGAGGATGTGGCAAATGTGGTATTTTATGTTACAACCCTTCCACCCCAGGTGAGTATTCATGATGTTGTTGTCATGCCGACGGCCCAGGCCAGCGCAGTAAACTTTTTCAAAGTTTAATTATGAATTATGAAAGAGGAAATTTAAATTATGAATATAGAGTAACTCATAATTGAGCCTACTCTGAAAAGTATGAATTCATTAATATTTTGGGCTAAAGCCCTATATTTCAGTAATTTGCCTTGCCCCGGCCTTAAGGCCGGGGTAATTGATAACAAATTAGTTACAGGACTTTAGTCCAAAAAGTTCATTTTTCGGAGTGGACTCATAATTGAGCCCCCTCCGA
>PLMO01000086.1 GCA_003142515.1 Bacteroidales bacterium | reverse complement strand
TGCAATGTGAGACATTTTCATCAAAGTACGTGGCAAGAATTGTCTCGGCCGTGCAGGATGAAAATTTAATGGTCATTCTTCATAACTGCGGCAACACGATGAAACTTGTTCCCGCAATTCTAAAGACGGGGGTTATGGGAATTCATTTTGGAAATGCCGTTGACATGGCGCAAATCATGCCACAGGTACCGACTCCCGTGATAGCATTTGGCAATGTAAATCCGGTTTTGTTCAGGAATGGAGGCACTGCGGAAATCAAGGAAAAAACGGCAGAACTGCTTCATGCGATGGAAAGATATCCTAATTTTGTTATTTCATCCGGTTGTGACATTCCACCGGGAACACCGCTCGAAAATATCAATGCATTCTTTGAAGCATTGGACTTTTAATCGTTATCCATTACCGGGCAAGAAGCAAGTATGAGAGAAATTATTCAGGAAGATCCTAAAAGAATAAAAATCGGTATTGATAAAACTGATGCTTTTCAAAAAAAGGAAGAAGCTTCTGTATTTTCAGAAAAGGTTTCATGTAATTTAGCAAAAGCATATGATCTATTCTGCCAAATGGCAGTTCCGGTTGCTGTAGTAAAGGATATAATATACCCACAGTTCCAAATTATTTATTCGGGTCAAGGCAAGAATGAACCGAGAACGCCTCTCGACGATATAGCGACAAAAAAAGCTATTTATTTTCTTTTTGCGTTGACACTTGGATTTGGTGTTTCAAAGCAAATATCGAATCTGTTCAGTAAAGGTGAATATTTACTGGGTCATTTATTTGATCTGGTTTGTTCGATCGGACTTGAAGCGTTTGCTGATGATATAACAAAAAGGTACTTTACCATGGAAGTTTCAAAGGGAACATTAAAGGATAGTGACATTATGTTACGATATAGTCCTGGTTATTGTGGATGGCATATAACCGCTCAGAAGATGCTTCACGAAAATTTGCAAAGCAGTGATATTGGTATTTCGCTGACGGAAGCATTCTATATGAAGCCAATGAAATCAATATCAGGAGTAATCATTGGCTGTAATCCATCAAAGCATGATTTTAATAACAATTATCCTTTTTGCGGCAGGTGTCGGACTAAGACTTGCCGAAAACGATTGGTTGTTAATGGCATATGAAATAAAAAGCTTATTTTAAAAAAGGAGGTGTATTATGTCTAATTTTCAATGGATTCAACATAGGGGTAAAAGAATACTTTACTCAGATTTGGCAGGCAAAAACACTGAAGAGATTCTAGACGAAATAGCACGCGTGAAGGTTGAACTTGGAGGGGAGCCTTTGGAGTCAGTACTCGCTCTCATTAACGTGAAGGGTGGAAAAATAAGTACTGAAATAAACAATGCATTCAAAAACTTAGCGAAAGATGGTGATCCTTATATGAAAATGACCGCTATTATCGGTTTGGAAGGTCTTCAGACAATTATGTTAAATAGTATCTTAATGTTCACGCGAACTAAGAAAATTACTGTAAAGAACTCAAAAGAAGAAGCCTTGGATTGTCTTGCCGAGCTATAAATGCCATACATCATTAAAATAAAAAATTTTTATAAATTACCAAAGGTATATTTTAAGAAACGAGATAATTAGGAGGAAATATGAACATTTATAAAACNNGGGGAGAACATCACCATCCTGGAAAAGTCTTCGGTTGTAGGCGGTTCCTTAGATGCAACTGAAGGAAAAGACGGATATCTCTGCCGCGGCGAAAGAGAGCTGGAGGCGTACATGGAATGCCTCTGGTATCTCTGCAGCAAGATCCCGTCTTTGGATACGCCGGGCAGGACCGTGCTCGACGAAACAGTGGATATCAACAAAGACCTTGCAATCCATTCGGAATGCCGGGCGCTGCAAAACAGGGGACATATCTATGAGGGGATCCACAATTTCAAAACCTCACAAGAGATTCAGGATAAGCTCAATGCCTTGCAGATGGAGCCGGACGAAAATCTCGAAGACAAGACGATCGAGGATTACTTCGGCAAGGACAGCGATTTTTACCAGACTTCGATGTGGATTTGCTTCCACACGATGCTCTCGTTCAAGCCGTATCACAGCTTGCTTGAAATGAAGCGCTACATGACGCGGTTCGCGCTTGCCACCAGAATAGAATATCTGGAGGGCATACTCCACACCAAGAGGAACGACTATGACTCGATCGTCAAACCGATCAAGGTTTGGCTTGAATCCAAAGGTGTGAAGACCGTCACGGGCTGTCACGTCTATGACCTGGATATGGACAAGGACTGCAACACCGTGCACGCCATCCGGGCAAGGCAGGACGGAAAGGATGTTGTCATAGATGTCAGGAACGAAGACCTGGTCTTCGCTACCAACGGTTCCATGACCACCAACAGCCGCTTCGGCGACAATACCCACGTGGCCGAGACCGTGTATTCGACGGAGGACATGGGGCTTTTCGAACTATGGACAAATCTTGCCACGAAGAATGAGAAGTTCGGCCATCCGGAGAAGTTCCTGGGCCAGGTGGACAAGACGAAGTGGATGAGCTTTTTCCTGACAGTCAAGGATTACCCTGAGTTCTTTGAGCGTGTGGAAAAAATGACGGGCAGCAAATCGGGCACCGGCGGCTGCATCACGATTAAAGACTCGAATTGGGATCTTAACGGTGCGTTCTACGACCGGGAATACTTTCCCGATCAGGGAAACAGGGATGTCTGTTTTTTCTGCGGGTTGTTCGGCGAGAACCCGGGCAACTATATCAAGAAACCGATGTCGGAATGCACCGGGAACGAGATACTGGAAGAGTTCCTGTATCATCTGAACATGCTGGATATGAAGGACGAGCTGCTGAAGCACACCTACGTTTCCGCCTGCATGATGCCGTATATCACCAGCATGTTCATGCCGAGGAAGGAGACCGACCGACCGCGCATCGTCCCGCAGGGCTGCACTAA
>PLMO01000021.1 GCA_003142515.1 Bacteroidales bacterium | reverse complement strand
ATGCCTGTCAGCAATGTTCCTTCGGGGATTTATTTGCTTCGATTGCAAAATGAGATCACGAACGAAACCTATAAGATCATCATCACAAATCAATAAGACATAACAAAATATCAATCATTTATAAACCTAATACAGAAACTGTCAATGAAAAAAATCTTTTCTCTTGCTCTCAGTTTACTTCTTATGATCTCCCTGGCCTTTGGCGGGAAAGTAACGATTGAAAAAGCCCGGCAGGTAGGGTCAAATTTCTATTTTGAGCGGTATACTCAGAATCACCAGTTGAACTACCAAGATCTGTCAGTCAAGGAATTTTTCACCGAGAAATTCAACGGAAATGCAGTGTATTATATTTTTAATTTCAGCAATAACGGGTATGTGATTGTTTCTGCAGATGATGCCGTGCCGCCTGTACTGGCTTATTCGTTTGATGGCAGTTTTTCGCGCGACAACCAGCCCCCCCAGTTTATCAACTGGATGGAAGGATATGCGAAACAGATCGATCAGACCATCCAGCATCCGGGTGATCCTGTTTATGATTTTCATAGCACCTGGCAGCGGCTTTCCACCAACGATCCGGCAACTCTTGACTACAGTCCGCTGACCGATGTTCCTCCATTGGAGATCTCCACCTGGGACCAGGGCACGTTTTATAACCTGCTTTGCCCGGCCGATCCTGCAGGTCCTGGAGGACATGTATGGGCAGGCTGCGTGGCTACGGCTATGTCACAGGTGATGTATTATTATCGCTGGCCTGTGATCGGTTCCGGATCCCATTGCTACACCCCCTCGGGATATCCGCAGCAATGTGCAGATTTCGGCAATACCACCTATAAATGGGATGAAATGGTTAACTCCCTCTCATTCATAGATACCGCGATGGCTACCCTTATCTGGCACGCGGGAGTTTCAGTAAATATGATGTATTCACCCAATGGTTCCGGCGCTTACAGCGAAGATGCAGTGACGGCTATGATCAATAACTTCAGGTATTCACCCAATACCCACCTGGTTTCCAGGGATTACACACCCACCGACCAGTATACGGCCATCCTCAGGGATAACCTAGATCACAAGCGGGTCATGTATTATGACGGTTACGGAACCGGGGGACATGCTTTCAACATGGATGGATACCAGGGAACCGACTACTTTCATTTCAACTGGGGTTGGAGCGGATCTGACAACGGTTATTTTTACCTGAACAACCTGAACCCGGGTGGCGACAATTTTACCAATGGCCAGCGGGCGATGGTGGAACTTTATCCTGATACCATCAGCAATACCTATCCTTCCTATTGTACAGGACAGCATGTACTGACTGCCCTCAACGGAACGTTTGAAGATGGAAGTGGCCCCATGGAAAATTACCAGAACAACGACGATTGCAGCTGGCTGATAAATCCGCAGAGCCTTTCAGACTCCGTTATCCGGATCACCCTCAACTTTAACCGCTTCAGTACGGAATCCGGAAATGACGTGGTCAACATCTACCAGGGTGCCAGTACGAGCGACAGCCTGGTTGCATCCTTCTCAGGAGATAATATTCCCCCAAACGTCATTGTAAACAGCGAAAAAGCGCTGATTACATTCACCACTAATGGAACTACCCGTGATCCCGGCTGGTATATTTCCTATTCCAGCCATTCCTATGACTGGTGTACCGGGACAAAAGTATTCACAGACCCTGAAGGTACTATCACCGACGGAAGCGGCGATTTCAATTACAAGAATGGAACCACTTGCCGTTGGGAGATTATCCCATCATCCGGTGAACCTGTGAACCTAGTGTTCAATTCATTTAAAACAGAACCGGTCCATGACTATGTCGAAATTTACGACATTCAAACAGAACAACAACTTGCACTTTATTCCGGTGATTTTTCGGCCTCCAGCCTTCCGGCAACAGTGGTAGCTCCCAGCGGGAAGATGTTCATCTTTTTTGCAACCAACTCCTCTACTACCGATGAGGGATGGAGCGCATCCTGGTCGACCTTTCCTTTAGGCATACAGAGTCAGCAGGAGATACAAAATTGCCAGGTGTTTCCGAATCCTGCTTCCGGCCAGGTTTTCCTTCAGATGTATACATCTTCAAAGACAAGCCTGACAGCTGAACTTGTCAGTGTAGATGGAAAGGTTCAGCTATCAGAACGATTTGAAACGATAGAAGGGATGAACAAGAAATCTTTTGATATTTCCGGACTGCAGACTGGTGTTTATGTCCTCCGGGTTATCGGCGATAACGGATTGATCACACGGAAAGTGGTGATAAATTAAATCCGTTTCACTATCCTCGCAGTTTGTTGCGGCTTTCTTCTTTATAAAGAACATCGATCTGCCCCCTGTTTTCAAGGCATTCCATGAGTCTGTTCTTCAGTTTCCAGCAAGTCATTTGCCGTCGTTCCAGTTGTCGTGATAACTCATAGGAAGAAATACCGGGGTCATGACAAACCGTGTAAGCGATGCGAAAGGCTTCTGTGATTGGGATGTGGCAACGATGAAAGAGGGTGTGGGAAGTAGCCGATTCTTCATGCTTGCAACGTGTACACCTGCGCGAGTAAGGCGATTTCCCTTTGCAGTAATTTGTATGGCCGCATTTCCGGCAGTTATATCCATCCGCCCACTTCTGACCGGAAATAAAACTCAGACAGGCATCCTCTGTCTGAAACTTTTTCAGGTTGATCCTCGTGAAATCAAATGACATGTAGGAAGATATTTTTAATGCGCATTTTTCTGTTCCGGTTATTGATGCAAAATTAAAAAATAAAGTGATATTTATGCGATTGATTGAAAAATATTTTTTATCTTTGCATCGAATTTAACATGCAATTATGAAACTGATCCTGATTATCACATTTTTATCGTTTTCAATTCTCCTGAATGCCTGTAACAACAATGGCACGAACGGACCTGACAACAAGGTGACTGAAATCAAGGAGGGAGTTGTTAACCAGATGTCAGCGCAAATGTTTACCAAACTGATCTGGGATTACAAGACGAACCCCAAAGCGTTCACCTTCACCGGGGATCTCCCTGTCATTATTGATTTTTATGCCGACTGGTGCAGGCCTTGCAGGATGGTTACACCTATCATGGAAGAATTTGCAAAAGAATACAACGGCAAGATCCGGGTATTTAAGGTGAATACCGATGCCGAACAGGAATTGGCCCAGCTTTTCCAGATCCGGTCGATCCCGGCAGTTATGTTCATCCCGAAAACCGGGAAACCACAAATGAGTGTGGGCGCACTTCCGGAAGAATCGTTCAAGAAGATCATTAATGACGTGCTCTTAGTTAAATAGCGAAATGGCGAAATGGCGAAATGGCGAAATAATTATCAATTTTCAATTTTAAAAACATGAGTTTAGAATATTTGACAAAACAGACTTTCCTCGATAAGGTCTTTAATTATGAAGTGAACAAGGAATGGAAATTCGAAGGTGAACTTCCTGCTATCATTGATTTTTTCGCTGACTGGTGTGGTCCCTGCAAAATGGTCGCACCTATCCTCGAGGAGTTGTCGACGGAATATGCCGGCAAGATCAATATTTATAAGATCGATACCGAAGCAGAACAGGAACTGGCTGCGGCTTTCAATATACGCAGTATTCCTTCCATGCTGTTCATCCCGATGAACGGACAACCACAGATGGCAGTCGGGGCATTGCCCAAGGACGCACTGAAAAATGCCATTTCCGAAGTACTCCTTCAGAAACAGAATTAACCCGGACTTTTTTTTGTTTCATGCCAATTCTGCTCCCCACTGCCTATTTTCCCCCGGTATCCTACATCTCCGGATGCCTGCATTCGGAAAAAGTGTTGATTGAACGATTTGAAACTTACCCAAAACAAACCTGCCGGAACCGTTGCCATATTTATGGGCCTAACGGCCTGCAAACATTGAGCATCCCGGTATTGAAAGTCAACGGGAATCATACCCTTACCAAGGACATCCGGATTGCGACATCAACTCCCTGGCAGCGGCTGCACTGGCGATCAATAGAAACCGCTTACAATAATTCCCCTTTCTTCCTCTATTACCAGGATGAATTTGAAAAAGTATTTAAAAAACAGTTTGATTTTTTACTTGATCTGAATACCTTGCTGCTCGAAATCATTTTCGGTATTCTCAGGATCGAAAAAAAAATCGGATTCACGGATCAATTCCTGAAGATCACTGAAGGCATCGATGACCACCGGGAATCTCCCAAAAAAAAGAAGGTATCCTCCAACTATGCATTCCCACCTTATAACCAGGTTTTCAGTCCGAAGTACGGATTCATTGCCGATCTTAGCATCATCGATCTCATCTTTAATCTTGGTCCTGAGTCCGGTGACTTTTTGGTTTCAGAAAAAAATCCTACCTTTGCATTGCGTTAATTTAATCCAAATAAATTGTCAACTTTACAGGACCTTCACCAGGGCGAGAGCGGTATTATAATCAAGATCCGTGGTCGTGGAGCTTTCCGGAAAAGGATCACCGAAATGGGATTTGTCAAGGGAAAAGAGGTTACTGTAATCAAAGCTGCACCACTCCAGGATCCGGTTGAATACAAGATCATGGGATACAATGTATCCCTTCGGCAGAGTGAAAGCCGGCTCATCGAGGTGATCACCCTCGAAGAAGCCCTGAAACAACAGGTAGAATCCGGTGGAGTTGATTCCTTTAAAGGCACCTTTTCGGATGAGATCCTGAAGACCTCAGCAAAGGAAAAGAGCAATATGATCGATGTTGCCCTTGTAGGAAATCCGAATTGCGGGAAAACGACCTTGTTTAATTTCGCATCGGGTTCGCATGAGCATGTGGGGAATTTCAGCGGGGTGACCGTTGACTCGAAGAGTGCCAGGCTCGAACAGAACGGCTACACCTTTAACATCACCGATCTGCCCGGAACTTATTCCCTTACGGCCTATACGCCGGAAGAGCTTTTCGTTCGCGATCATTTGCTTAACAGCGTTCCGGATATCGTAGTGAATGTAGTGGATGCATCGAACCTGGAACGCAACCTATACCTCACCACCCAGCTCATCGATATGGATATCCGTGTGGTGATGGCCCTGAATATGTTTGACGAACTGGAAGAAGCCGGTGATCACCTGGATTATGTTTCTTTGGGAAAATTACTGGGAATCCCCGTTATTCCGACCGTGAGTTCAAAGGGAACCGGCATCCCCGAACTTTTTAACCGGGTTATCGAAGTTTATGAAGACCGGGATCCTGTTGTCAGGCATGTTCATATCAATTACGGGCAGGAGATCGAGCGTTCCGTAAAAAAGATACAGGATGCCATCTGGTCGGATAAATCACTGACAGACCAATTTTCTTCAAGATATTTCGCCATTAAACTGATAGAAAAAGATCCGGCAATCCTTCCCCTCTCCCCCACATCCCCGGAATTCAAACTCATTCATGATATTGCAAAAAAAGAGATCAACCGGATCGAAACCCAATACAGTGAGGATTCGAATACCCTCGTTACCGATTCGAAGTACGGATTCATTGCAGGAGCCCTGAAAGAGACCATGGTCCGCAACCGTGAAGTCAGGACAGGAAAAACCGCCAGTGAGAAGATCGATTTCTGGCTAACGCACAAGATCCTGGGGTTTCCGTTTTTCCTGGCATTTCTCTGGATCATGTTCCAATCTACTTTTGTGCTGGGCGAATATCCGAAACATTGGATCAACCTGGGCGTTTCCGGGCTCGGCAGCCTGATTGGACTGCTGATGCCGGGGGGCCCGCTCAAAGACCTGCTGGTAGACGGGATTATCAATGGCGTCGGCAGTATCATTGTCTTTCTTCCAAACATCCTGATCCTTTTCTTTTTCATTTCCTGGATGGAAGATACGGGGTATATGGCCAGGGCGGCATTCATCATGGATAAACTCATGCATAAGATCGGACTCCATGGCCAGTCATTTATTCCCCTCATCATGGGATTCGGTTGCAATGTTCCTGCCATCATGGTAACCCGTACGCTGAAAGACCGCAACGACCGTTTGCTCACCATGCTGATCAATCCTTTGATGTCATGCAGTGCCCGGCTTCCCGTGTACCTTCTCATCACCGGGGCCATTTTCCCCCGCTATGCCGGCACCATGATCTTCGGACTCTACCTGACAGGGATCCTTTTGGCCATTTTGGTCTCCATCCTCTTTAAAAAAACGCTGTTTAAAAGCAAGGAAGCGCCCTTTGTCATGGAACTGCCTCCATACAGGATGCCTACCTTCCGTGTGATCATCCACCATATGTGGGAAAAAGGAGAACATTACCTGAAGAAGATGGGAGGCGTTATCCTCATTGCGGTCATCCTGATCTGGGCACTGGAATATTTCCCTCGTGGCCAAGCCGGGATCAGCCAGGATGAGCGGCTTAAGAACTCCTACATCGGGAAGTT
>PLMO01000160.1 GCA_003142515.1 Bacteroidales bacterium | reverse complement strand
AAAATTATGATTACTTTTGTAAATAAATTTGTTAACAATGTTTGACTTTAGCCAGGATATTCCTATTGGATGTGATCATGCCGGATTCAGATTAAAGGCGTATCTTCTGAAGAATCTATCATCTCAAGGATACCGTTTCAGGGATTTCGGCACATTTTCGGAAGAAAGTGTCGATTATCCTGATTTTGTTCATCCATTGGCAAAAGCGATAAATGAAGGGATTTATCAGAGAGGAATCATCATTTGCGGAAGCGGCAACGGGGTGTCAATCGTTGCCAATAAATATCAACTAGTCCGGTCGGCAATTTGCTGGACGGATGAAATTGCACGATTATCCCGCTTGCACAATGATGCAAACATCATCGCCCTGCCGGCTCGTTTCATTTCCCCTGAAGAAGCATTGAACCTGATAAAGATCTTTTTTACGACGGATTTCGAAGGAGGAAGACATGAACGTAGAGTTCAGAAGATACCTGTCGCAATTAAATAAAATTTTTCCCTATGTCAAATATCCTTGATAAATTTCTAGTCGATGCAGAAAAGCGTTCTTTTGACCCGAAACACCGCAGGCGGCTGGATTTTAATATTGGCAGGTACGATGAGAATGTGATCGGGGGAAAACAACAATTCTCCAACCTTGAACTCGCCCGCCGGCGGGCGGCCATGCGAAAACATAAAGCACTCAGTAACCTCGACCGCTACCTGGTTGAATTTGAAAGCAACTTTGAAAAACGTGGTGGCAAAATCATCTGGGCCCCAACAGAAAAAGATGCACAAAAAGAGATCCTGTCTATCATTAAAAAAGCCGATGCCCACCTGATTGTCAAGCAAAAGACTATGCTTTCCGAGGAACTCGAGATCAATGAATTGCTCCAGAAACATAAACGCGAAGTCATTGAAACAGATCTTGGTGAGTTCATCGTTCAGTTAGCCGGTGAAAAACCCTATCATATACTAACCCCGGCCATGCATAAATCGAAAGAAGATGTAGCCGAATTATTCCATGAAAAATTCGGAACTCCTTTGCACAGCACACCGGAAGATATTGCCCGGTTTGTAAGAGAACAACTGAGGATAAAATTCATTCGTGCCGACGTTGGGATTACCGGAGGAAATTTCTTAGTCGCAGATATCGGCGCCCTGGTGCTGATCGAAAATGAAGGAAACGGATTACTTTCTTATGCTTTCCCAAAGATTCACATTGCCATTGTAGGGATAGAAAAAATCATTCCCTCCATGGATGACCTCGACCTGTTTCTTCCCTTGCTGGCTACCTATGGTACCGGGCAACATATCACAGCATACAACAACCTCATTTTTGGTCCGAAGTTAAATAACGAACCCGATGGACCGGAAGAAATGTACATCATTCTCATCGATAACCGGCGTACAGAATTGCTCAAGCACAAGGAACAACGCCAAGCCCTTGCCTGCATCCGTTGCGGGGCCTGCCTGAATGCATGCCCGATCTACCGCAGCATTGGCGGATATACTTATGGGGTTGTTTATTCGGGACCGATCGGCTCAGTGATTTCCCCGCATTATCTTGGATTGAAAGATTACAATCACTTAAGCTATGCCAGTTCGCTCTGCGGGAAATGTACTGAGGTTTGTTGCATGCACATCCCCCTGCATGAATTGCTATTGTATAACCGGAATGAAACGGTTAAAAAAGGATTCTCAAAATCGTCCTGGAAATTCATGATGAAAAGCTGGAAAATGGTGATGCTACGAAGATGGATGATCGACAAGACCGGTGCCGGGATGAAAAACAGGGCCTTAAGGATGTACTTCAGGAAATGGTGGGGCCCACGGAGAAAACTGCCGAAATTTGCCGAGAAAAATTTCAAACAGTTATGGCTTGAAAAACACCAGGATAACTGATAGTCAGAATCTCCTGATAATACTCAAGATGGATTCAAGATACCCGGATCCGAATAAATTCAGATGAATCAGTAAAGGATACAGTTTAAAAATATCAAGACGTTCCTGCCACCCTTTTTCCAAAGGATATTCCTCCTGGTACGAAGCATAGAACAATTCATCAAATCCACCGAAAAGCGTGGTCATGGCAATATCAACCTCACGGTGGCCATAATAAACGGCGGGATCGATCAGGCAGGCCTTGCCATCGGGTGCCACCATGTAATTTCCTCCCCAGAGATCACCATGAAGCAAAGCGGGTGGCTCAACCGGTAACAATTTATCGAGCCGGGCATACAGTCGTTCAAATGCGGCAAAGTCAGAAGAAGAAAAATAGACATTAGCCAATGAAACCTGTCTTTTCAGCCGTTCTTCCACGAAAAATGAGTTCCACGTGGTATGTTTTTTATTACTCTGCGGAAGCGAGCCCATATAGTTATCAAGTTCGTGACCGAAATATCCTGTAGTATGCCTGTGCAAACGCGCTAACGATCGTCCGAAATCATGCATAAAAGAAGAACTCTTTCTGCCTTGGTCAATGTATTCCAGTAAAATGTAAGCAAACGATCCGGAATAACCCGTGCAACAGACTCCCGGAACATGAATCTCCCCGGCGCTATTCAACAATGTAAGCCCATCCGCCTCACTGGTAAACATCTCCGGGAACCGGTCACGCAGGTTGTATTTGATGCAGAAATCACCAATGCTTGTTTGCAGCCTATGAACATGATTGATGCAACCCCCGGAAAGAGAAGAGGCTTTAAGTATGTTAACGGAAACATTCCGGGTACTGGAAAAAAAGTCAATCAGGGAATCTGCGATCTCCTGCGGGATCATATTAAATTAATGTGTGGTTTGATGCCTTATGCCGGGCTTCCGGAAAAGGAAATGATCAAAACCGACCAGTAAACTGCCGGCCAGAATAACCATAAGGGGAATCGAAATGGTTTTGACATTTGAAACAAAGGGTTTGAATCCTGAAAACAATGAACCAAAGTAAGGAAGAAGGTTATTTGTGAAATATCCTTTCCCGGGAATATAA
Organism: Bacteroidales bacterium; assembly: GCA_003142515.1. Lineage (GTDB taxonomy): Bacteria > Bacteroidota > Bacteroidia > Bacteroidales > FEN-979 > FEN-979. The sequence goes on along the minus strand of PLMO01000160.1, from coordinate 12,244 downwards.
TCAGTAAACGGAAGATCCGAGGTCATAAGGAATAGCACAGAAACCAGGAAAAGAAGAATATACGGCCAGGATGACCGGAGGATAAGATAGAAAGGTTTTTTCACGGGAGCAACTTCGGGCGCCTTCAGGATCTGTTCCATGACATTCCCCGTAAAATCATCACCGGGACTTTCCCAAGATTGGTTCCTGAAAAGGTCCTTCAATAAATCATCCGGTAAAAAATCTTCTTTTTCCATTTCAATTACAAAGATACGATTGTTTCAGTTTTTTAATTTCTTTTTATAAGTTCACTCATCTCCCCGTATAACTTTTTCCGTATCCGGTGGAGCCTTACCTTGACATTCGAAACCGATAAACCGGTGATATCGCTGATGTCTTCAATAGAATTTTCATTTTTATAGAACAAAGTGATCAGCAGGTTATCTTCTTCCGGCAAACGTTGAAGCGCCTTCTCAAGGATCAGCTGGCGGTCATTCTCCTCCAGTTCATTCATGTTCCGGCCAATCTCATCCGTCGAATAATTGGTAATAACCGTTTCTTCTATCGCGACCATTTCAACCTTTTTTTTCCTTGTCTTCGATATCGCTGCATTATAAGCAATCCGGTAAAGCCAGGTGGAGAACTTCGATTTCCTTTCAAATGTGCTCAGCGATTGGTAAGCCTTCAGAAAAACATCCTGCGAGATCTCCTCTGCGTCTTCCCGGTTATTTACGATCTTCAGAACAATCAAAAAAACCAGGTTTTTATGTTTTGCAACCAATGATGCATAGGCCGAAACGTCCCCGCTTAACACTCTCCAGATGTAATCGTTGTCGTCCTGAAACTTCATTTTGTGATTTAGACGTTAATAAGATGGCAGGGTTACATAAAATGAAAAATATCTTTGGTTATTTAACGTTAAAATTAGTAATAATGCCTGTATAAGAACGATTATTGTTGCAAACATACAGTTTTTTTATATGTTTGTATTTTGATATTTAGCAAGATCCCGATAAATATATCTTTCTTATGGACGCTGTTACTTTTTTAAAACGAAGATTAAGAATCAGGTCTGTTTTTTTGGTATTTTTCGGATTCTGTCTGATCTCCTTAGAGCTTTTTTCCCAGAATGGCAATGACCCCAATCTCGATCAGCTTCCCCGTTCAATGTGGAATAATATGCTGGCACCGGGAAACAACTCCGTCACATCGACCGTCATCACGATCAACAACTGGGATAATTTTGACCTGGGAGTTGATTTCGCAGAGAGTAACATGACCGCCAATCCCGGGATCCCAACCTGGTATTTTACCGCTTACAATACCAATGTAGGGCATTATTCGGATGACGGGCTCAATTGGGTATCAGTTGTTCCCGATTTTGGTTCCACGATGCTAGGTAATCCGGTAGTTGCATATGACAGCCTGGGAAATCTTTTCTATGCAAATATGTATGGTACCACCAATACTATCCTGGGATTAAAGGTTATTAAATCAACAGATAATGGGATAACCTGGGGTTCCGGGATTACTGCTCTTGCCGGGAATGACAAGGGCTGGATTGCCTGTGATCAGACCAATGGACCCAATGCAAACAATGTTTATGCATGCATGAGCAACAACAATGTGGGAAACTTTTCAAGAAGCACAGATCATGGACAAACCTTCACCAGCACCTTTACCCCGGCCACCCAGAGTATTCCCGGAATGATGGTCTGTGTGGGCCCCAACAACAACATTCAGGGTGGATCGGTTTATGTGGTTACCAATTCCGGAACCCCATTTGCTTCTGTCTATACCTTTTACCGTTCCCAAGACGGTGGTCTTACATTTACCTTGATGTCATCGCAACAATTTTCCAATTATGTAGGTACGAATGTGAATGGAATGAATTCCGTTTCCGGAATGCGAACTCATCCCTACCCGATGATCGCAGCGGATAACAGTTATGGCCCTCACCGTGGAAGATTATACCTGGTTTATGCATCCAACAATCCTCCCGGGAATGAAAATATGCCAGATATCTTCAGCCGATATTCCGATAACGGAGGAATCGCCTGGTCGATAGCAAAAAAAGTGAACGATGATGCCGGCACACAAAATAATAATCAATGGCACCCTGCCATCTGGTGCGACAAGGACAATGGGCGCCTCTATGTTCAGTGGATGGATACAAGAGATACGCCTACACACGACAGCGCTTATATTTATGCAACCTATTCTGCAGATGGGGGTGCAAATTTTGTCACAAACCAGAGGATCTCAAACCAGAAAATGAAAATTAATTGCCCGACCTGCGGAGGAGGTGGAACTCCAAATTACCAGGGCGATTATAATGGGATCTATTCAAATAAGAAAGTTGCCATGGCTGGCTGGACCGATTTTAGGAACGGAAATTTTATGAGTACTACAGCTTATTTTCCCGATTTCGCTATGGCCATCGATCATGCTATAGATACACTTTTTACTGCTCTCGACAGCATCCTCGTCAACATTTCCATTCCGGAAGTAAAACTTTATACCGATACTGTTCTTCTTTCGGGTACGGTCTTTCCGGTACCGGTTTCGGGAACGCTTACGGTTTTATTTCCTTCCGGAAACAGAATAACCACTTTCCCGGGATCTCTTCCCGCAAAGGTAAAACTGACCGGTGCAGTTCCGACTGGGTATTACCAGGTTCAATTTTTGGCCCAAAGTCCCAATGGTACACCCGTTCATCAGCGAAATGCAACGATCCGTGTTTTGTCAGGAGATTCAGTTTATGTTGTTGCAACGGCAACTCCCGGTTCCATCTGTGCAGGAGCATCCTCTCAGCTTTTAGCAACAACGATTAGGGGAACAAGTCCCTTTATTTTTTCGTGGACACCCACCACGGGACTGAATAACCCAAACATTGCCAATCCTGTTGCATCCCCAACAATATCCACGTGGTATAATGTCAATGTTATCGATGCTGATTCTCACACGGCCGGCGACAGCATCCTTATCAGCATCATTCCTACCCCAAATTCTCCCGGAACCATCAACGGACCAACAATTATCTGCCAGGATTCCATTGCAGCATACAGTATTCAGGTTGTTCCCGGCGCGATTTCCTATTCCTGGATGGTACCATCCGAAGCACAGATTTTAAGCGGACAAAATACAACATCTATCATCATTCATTGGGGTAATACCGGTGGAAATGTATCGGTGATTGCTGGTAATCAATGCGGGAACAGCAACCCGAGTGTCCTGGCTGTAACGATCGCAGCTCCTCCCTCGCAACCCGCATCCATCCAGGGACCTGCACTGGTATGCACTGCGGCTATGGTTTCTTTCTCGGTCGAACCGGTTCCGGATGCTTCTTCCTATTTCTGGACAGTACCGGCGGATGCAACGATCGTGAGCGGTCAGAATACCGATTCCATTTATGTTCTCTGGGGCGCAAATGCAGGCAATATAACTATTATTGCCCTTAACAATTGCGGAGAAAGTACACCCCGGATCCGGGCAATCGGTCTTGAAACATTACCTGGATCTGCGGGAAACATCACAGGTGACGATACGGTTTGTTCAAATAATGAAAGCTATACCTATACTGTTCCTGCTATCGCCGGAGCAACTTCTTATACCTGGTCAGTTCCCAGGGGAACAGCAATCACTTCCGGAGCAGGAACCAACTCTGTTATCATCACCATCAGTCCCGAAGCTATATCAGGTGCAATCACCGTTCAGGGTAAGAATACCTGTGGTTCAGGACCAGCTGGTGTGAAAAACATCATCGTAAAAATCTGTGCAGGAATTTCTGAAAACATAACAGAAACAGGAATCTCGGTTTATCCCAATCCGGCAGAAGGAGTTATAAATATGATCATTACCAATGGGGAAAATCAAATAGACCTTCAGATTATTGATATAAGGGGACAAATAGTATACAAGGAATCACTGGATAACATCCCGCATGAATTTACGCATAAAGTTGATGTTTCAGCCTTGTCAAGAGGTGTGTATTTTGTGGAGATGGTCAACAGTAAACGATTTATGATCAAAAAGATTATCCTTCAGTAAAAAAATAAAAAAAGGTTTGTAACCTTAACATTATAAAAGCGTCAAAAGGGACAAAAACAACATTAACCCTTAAAATCGAAAACAATGGAAGCTGGAATTTTAGTCCCGATAGCGTTTTTCGCAATGGTCTTTGGAATTGTGTATATCGTTGTCAGAAAAAGAGAACGTATGCTTTTGATTCAAAGAGGTGCTGATGCATCTGTTTTTGAATCCAAAAGAAATGAGACTGCCAATCTGAAGTGGGGATTACTCTCCCTTGGCATTGGTATCGGCATCCTCCTTGGAAGGGTTTTTGCCGCCTATACCTGCCTCGGTGAAGAAGCATCCTATTTTTCACTGATCTGTCTCTTCGGAGGATTAAGCCTGGTGATCTATCATTTTATTGCCAGGAAGATGGAAAAACAAAAATTACCTCCGAAAGAATAATCCCGTAACGATTTTCTACTTTCTCAATTGGAAGGTTTGAAGGGCCAGGTAAACCGGCCCTTCTTTTTTTAATATACTTTCAAAAAGAATAAAACGATCCACATTGATTTCCTGCGACGAGATCCCCTTGTTCTGATCAATGATCTGCTGAAACAATATTTTATCCTTCAAAAGTTTGATCCTCCCGAGGGTTAAATGCGGTACTAAGTTCTGACGGTCGGGTTCATAACCGCGGACTTCCATTTTATCGCGGATGATCTTCATGATCGAAGCCAGGTCCGCATATGGCTCGATCCCCACCCATACTACCCGCGGATCATGGGAGCTTCCGAAAACACCCAGTTTCTGAAGTGAGAATGAAAAGACGTTTATATCTGCAGACAATTCTCCCAGCACCCGTAAGATTTCAGGGATCTTTCCCTCCTCAGTTTCCCCGAAGAATTTCAACGTGATATGGATGTTGTATTCTTCCACCCACTTGATCCGTTCGTGTTGCAACCGGTTTTGAATTTCATGGAATTGGGTAAGGAATGCCTTATCGGGTTGGATTTTTATGGCGGCGAAAAGACGTTTCATTAAAATTAGGAGTATTAAGACGATGAGTATCTTAAAGGATAAAAAAAACTCAAAATAAAAGTACGCATTTCTCTGTACCCTTTGTGTGAAAAAACAAAACGGATAACTAATGAAAATATTTTTTACTTTTGCCGCTGATTCCGGGGTATTAGCTCAGTTGGCTAGAGCATTAGACTGGCAGTCTAAAGGTCAGGGGTTCGACTCCCCTATACTCCACAAGAAAGATTTAATGAGTAATGAGTAATTACAGAATTATTGAATTACATAATTACTCATTATTCATTTTCTGGCATTACTAATTATAAATTAATCATACATTTAACTGAAATTTCAGCTTCGAACTACATATTTTCCGGCATTACTAATTATAAATTAATCATACATTTAACTGAAATTTCAGCTTTGAACTACATATTTTCCGGCATTACTAATTATTAATTAAACATTAATCGTCTTTCTTTCAAAAAGTAATACCGTTCCCCCCAAAAAATATATTTGATCTCTCGAATTTATTGTTCATTGCTCATTCTTCATTGTTCATTGCTTTAATCAAATCCTGATGCCCTCTCCTGGAACGAAATCAAAGATCGCTCTATCCGTTTTTCCAAAGAATGGGAAACTGAGACCCCTGAAGATGTTGCTAAAAGAAAGATTTAATGAGTAATGAGTAATGAGTAATTATATAATTTCAATAATTCTGTAATTATTCATTACTCATTTTGTTTTTTCGTATCGGAAAAAATATTCTATCCAGAATTTTCCTCTCCAGCAAAAGAATAAATTTTTAACTTACTTTAATACCACGAGTTTTTTCCCTCCGGTTGTTTTACCGGGTATTTGCAGATTGTAATAATAGCTGCCTGGCTTAAAGTTGCCGGTATTGAGTGTGATTTTTGCAGTGCCATGGTTCACCTTAAAACGATTTACTTCTGTCCCCAGGACATCATAAAATACGATCTCGCCATAACTAACATTTTCAGGTAGTTTATAATCTATCCTGGTATACCTATATGCAGGATTGGGAATTGGAGATGAAAGGCAATTGTTTTCATCGAACATATCATTTGATATTCCTGATGGGTAAGGCGGCGTAGGAGGGGAAATTTTAAATATATAGCCATTGCGAACCCCATTGAAACTGCTGTCATAATAGGCACCATTTAAAGGATCCAGCGTATAAGCATCACTGCCCCATGCCGTACCAATAAAATAAACAAAATCCTGGCTGTCAACTGCGATATCATTTCCATAATCCCAACCATCACTTCCATAATAGGTAGCCCATTGTCTTGAACATTGATTATCAAATTCCATCATAAATACATCTCGCGATCCATTACAATTGGGTTGAAAATATTCTCCTGTCAATTCCTGGGTTGGAAAATCCGAAGAAGTAGTCATCCCTGTAAAATAAGTGCTATTCTGGCCATTCTCATGAATTGAATAACCATAATCATCACCACTACCTCCATAATAAGTAGCCCATTGTCTGACACCTTGATTATTAAACTTTAAGATAAAAACATCATCACCTCCGGCATTATTTGCCTGCCAAAAGGCTTCGTTTGATTGCTGAACTGGAAAATCTATTAAACTGGTCGTTCCGGAAAAATATACATTATCCTCCTTATCAATACCGATGGCATAACCAATTTCGTGACTTGTACCCCCATAATAGGTTGCCCATTGTCTTACACCCTGATTATTAAACTTTAGCAAAAAAGCATCAGTATTTCCACCATTGGTTCCCTGCCAATATGCTCCCGGTAATTGCTGAACAGGAAAATCTGTCGCATATGTAAAGCCCGTCATATAAACATTATCCTGGCTATCAGTGCGAATACAATAACCTCTGTCCTCGTTACTGGAACCATAATAGGTAGCCCATACCAATGCACCTTGATTATTAAATCTGATAATATAAGAATCACTACTGCCAGGACTGGTATTATCAGGTTGCCAATATGCTCCGGTTAATTGCTTTAAGGGTAAATCGTGTGAATCGGTTTCACCTGTAATATAAACATTATCCTGGCTGTCAATACACATAGAACGGCCATAATCATTGCCACTTCCGCTATAATAAGTAGCCCATAGTCTTACACCCTGATTATTAAACTTTACAACACAAATATCCCAGGCAACGGGATTACCTGTTTGCCAATAGGCTCCTTCTAATTGTTGGGTTGGGAAATCCGGTGAAGTAGTACATCCCGAAAGAACAATATTATCCTGACTGTCTAAACAGACTGAATAAAAAATATCACTTCCGGTTCCTCCATAATAGGTAGCCCATTGTCTGACTCCCTGACTGTTAAACTTTAATATAAACGCATCCTCATCTTCTCCTCCTGCATTCGTTTCCTGCCAATAAGCCCCGGGTAACTGCTGAGTCGGAAAATCAGGTGAAGCATAAGTCAGTCCCGTAATATAAATATTATCCTGGCTGTCTATCCCGATTGAATTGAACTCATCAGTGCCACTTCCTCCATAATAAGTAGCCCAGACCAATGGGTCAATTATCAGGGTTTTTGTTTTATCGTAATCTCCTATTTCAAATGCTATCAACTGGTCTTTATTTTCAACATATTTGCTTTCTATTCTCTGTTTTTCAGTATTATCCGGAAGGTAAGAAAGTAAATTACCTTCTTCAATATTACCGGCAATGGTTTGTATTTTAAGTTTAGTATCGTTTTCTGCCAGACTTGTGCTTTGTGCATTCAAAAACCTGATCTTAATATCTTTATAATCTGCTTGCGGATGAACCACAAAATCATACTTCAGTGGGTGTTTCTTTGAGTTTCCATTTGAATAAATTACCCAGTCAATACCTTTGTAAATATTTTTTATGGTAATCTTTTCATATCCTTTTACTCCATAAATCCCTTGTGGACAATGTGCATAAAAATAATTATTAACGCCTTGCGCGCCCTCCTCTTCCTTTATTATATTGGCATTAGCGATAGTTGCGCCTTCCAGGTTCATGTCTAACCGGTAATACATCACTTTTTGGCCAGCTTTCTTTTTTTCTCTAAAAGAATAAATATCATTTTTAGCTTTTAAGCAGTCTTTTGTTTCTTCCTGTTTTAGAAATACATAACTCAGGCCCTTATTGGTAATATAAATATCATAATTCCCGAAAGATGTTTTAAACAGTACATTCTCCGTCGGCTTGCCAGCGGCATCAATAAATTGTCCTTTGTTTTCAAAAAATTCAAGTGGCTGATTGTTAAGCCACTCTCTGGCCTTTGCTTCTTTTGATTTATCAATTTTGTTATTACTTGAAAACAAAGTAATTGATATCAGGCAAAATAAAACTAAAAATGTATTTTTCATATGGAGATTTTTTAATATTTACCTAACCAAAGTTGTCTTATAGACACATAACCTTCACCTTGGTTGCTTGTTATTCATTATTTTTTGATTTGGTTGTTGCCTTATTTTTAAGTTATTAAGAGTCCTGAAGCGTTTTAAACAATAATTGAAAAATATTAGGTCATTAAAATATTCATCGTATATTTGCGATGAACAATTGAAACAACCATGTCACATCCTAAGAGCATCAATTATAAGGAAGATGAAATTAACCTCGCCCGGTATGCCAAGGCCTTAGGACATCCGGCAAGAATAGCGATCCTGAAATTCCTGGCAAGTACAGATACCTGTTTTTGCGGGGAGATCGTAGATGAGCTTCCTATCGCCCAGGCAACCGTTTCACAGCATTTAAAAGAACTGAAAAATGCCGGGTTGATCCGGGGAAGCATTGAGCCACCAAAAGTAAGATATTGCATCGATCCTGAAAACTGGAAAAAGTCATCACGGTTTTTTGAAGATTTATTTAAGAAATTAATTTAGTTCGTCCAACCGAAAAATGCAATGACCATTTTCTTAAGAAAATTTTTTTAACGTATTATTACGTCACTTCAAAATATAACGTATATTTGCGTCAAATCAAAACTCAACAACTATGAAAAAGATTAAAAACATCCTGATTCTGTTTCTTTTATTTACAGGATTAATGCGGATAAATGCCCAGACTTCAACCGAAATCGAAAAAGCCAACAAATCATGCAAGCCGGTTTTTCTGGTAGCTTACAATGCCAATGGAGCCGATGCAGATAAAGCTCTTTCCATAGCAAATAGCGCCAAGAAAACCCTTAAGGCCTCTTCATTAGTTATTAAATTGAAGACTTCAGATGCCATCAATAGTGACCTTGTTACAAAGTATCGACTGGCCGGAGCTCCATTACCCATGATCCTTGTTCTGGATAAAAATGGAACAGCGACTGGTAGTCTTACATTAAAGGACGCGACGGCTGAAAAGCTGGTTGATATGATCCCAACGCCTAAATCTTCTGAACTGATCAAAGCGCTAACGGAAGGGAAGTCAGTTTATATTGTGGTTTACAAAGAATCAATGACTTCAAAGAAAAACATTGCCGAAAATTGCGCTGTCGCTTGCAGCAAAATGGATAATAAAACGGTAACGTTGATGGTTGCAATGGATGATAAAAATGAGACGAAATTATTGCAAACCCTTAAATGCGACATGAATGCAAAAGAACCGGTGACCTATGTTATCAATAAAGCGGGGCAGGTTATCGGACAATATAATGGCCTTACAGACGTGAACACCCTTATGAGTGCAGCAAAAAAAGTTCCTGCAAGCGGTTGTTGCCCAGGAGGCGCCAAAACCGGTGGTTGCAAATAAAACTTGACTCCATGACGATTTTAAAACTCGTTTTAATCGAATTGTGGAAACGTAAATCCCAGTTGATTACTGGATTATTGGCCATCACACTGGGTATTGCTGTGATCATTGCTATTCAAAGCGTTTCGGTTGTTTCCGAACGAAATGTTGCCAGAAATCTTGACAACCTCGGTGCCAATATACTGGTGTTGCCACAAGGGGCAAGCATAGACGACTATTATACTTCCGATATTGATGCCCCTACGTTACCTATGGATTATGTGGAACGAATCCTTACTTCCACGATTGCCGGAGTTGATAATATGTCTCCAAAACTGACACGCAGGGTCAAAGTCGGAGATCAATCGGTTGTTCTTACCGGAATTCTTCCAAAAAGCGAAATTGCTTCCAAACCCTTATGGCAGTCATCTGGATTATTAGGTGCAGAATTAAAAACGACCTGTGCACCCAACCAATCGGCAAATAAATCGCATGGACTTGAGGATGATAAACTGAAACGTAAAGCCATCGATACCCTTAACAGCAAGGATTGCCTCGCCGGTTCTCAGGTTGCAAAAAAATTGAGACTCTCCACAAATGGCCGGATTAACATTATGGGAAAGGAATTCAACGTAGTTAAAATTCTTCCGGAGACCGGTACCGTTGATGATGACCGCATTTTTGCCAACCTACACGACGTTCAGCAACTTTTAGGGATCGAAAACCAGGTTTCTGCCATTGAGATCATGGGTTGCTGCAACGCAATTTCAGAAGGATTGCTTGGACAATTGCGCAATATTCTTCCAGATACCCGGATCACAACTATTGGCCAGATTGTTTCAACCCAAATTGAGACTAATCAACTGATGAAAAAAGTAACTCTAATTATGCTGATCATTATCTTTTTTGTGGGAGGTATTTCGATTGGAAATTACATTTGGGCAAATGTCAATGAGCGAAAACGGGAGATCGGGATTCTCAGAATGATGGGAGCCAAGCGTTCAATAATCTATAAGATGTTTCTTTTAAAGGCATTGATCCTGGGAGTTGGCGGAGGGTTCCTGGGATATCTGTTAGGCACATTTGCCGGAGTCATTTTGGGCCCCTATCTGGCCGGTATTGTAGTTAAGCCTGTCTATATTTACCTCTTATGGTCGGTACTTTTTTCCGTAGCAATTTCATTGGCAGGTTCATTGTTCCCAACCTACCTGGCCGCTAAATTTGACCCGCATACTAACTTACAGGAGGATTGAACCATGATATTACAAGGAGAAAATATTTTAAAACAGTACCATCATAAGGGGGAAATGATCAATGCTCTCGATCATGTTTCATTCAAGGTTAATAAAGGTGATTTTGTCACCGTAACCGGCCCGTCAGGATCAGGAAAGAGTACCTTGCTGTTGGCGCTCTTTGGTTTAATCAGGCTTACATCAGGAAACATTATTTTCGATGGCAAGAGGATTGATAATATTAGTGATCGGCAGCTCACCGAAATTAGGAAAAAATCAGTCGGGTATATTTTGCAGAGTTTTGCCCTTATTCCATATCTGACAACTATCCAGAATGTGATGATTCCTTTGGCACTTGAAAAGGTACCGGGAAAAGAGCAAGTTAAGCGGGCGCGTGAAATTCTTGAGTATGTTGGTTTATCTGATAGAATGGAACATCTTCCACGAGAAATATCAGCCGGGCAACAACAAAGGATTGCAATTGCCCGGTCGATCATTCATAGGCCCCAGATCATCATGGCTGACGAACCAACAGGGAATCTCGATCCAACATTGTCTCTTGAAATATTGGAATTTCTTAAAAAGATCAACCGGGAGAACAAAATTACTATCATCATGGTAACCCACAGCCCGGTGGCAGCAGAGTATGGGACTATGAAATTACACCTCAATGAAGGTAAAATTATGGAATCTGGTAAGTAAAATATTGATCCTAAAATTAACTTTGTAAAACAAGCATAATGGCATACGCAAAAACTGATCTGTTTGATCCAAAATTGAATTCGACAGCTATTTTATTCAAAGCCCTGGCTCATCCAGCCAGGTTAGCAATTTTACAGTACCTTGCGGAAACCAAGGTTTGTATTACCGGAGATATTTCTGATGAATTACCATTGAGCCGAACCACTGTTAATCAACATTTGAAAGAGTTAAAAAATGCCGGACTGATCCAGGGACATTTGGACGGAGTAAAGGTTAATTATTGCCTGAATCCAGGGAAAATCAAGGAATTTGAAAAAATAGCCAACTGCTTTATTCAAAAAATAAATATTGATAGTGATTATAACTGTGGTTAATAATTTGAAACAATTGGATAATAGAAAATTATCTAAGGCAATAAGCAACCTATGAAGATCCTTATCCTTTGTACAGGCAACTCCTGCCGCAGCCAGATGGCAGAAGGATTACTGAAGTCCTTCGATTCACGGCTGGAGGTTTTTTCTGCCGGAACAAATCCGGCGCCACACGCCAATGCCAATTCGGTAGCTGTTATGAAAGAGGTGGGAATCGA
>PLMO01000177.1 GCA_003142515.1 Bacteroidales bacterium | reverse complement strand
TGGAAATAATCGAGCGGAAACAAGCTGGAAGCAGCGATCAGGGCAAGCACGCTGACAACCCCCTCGGAAAGCATCGATCCCACTGCGATCGTTTTAATATGTGATTCCTTCATGATCATCTTGGGCGTTGTGCCTGAACTTACCAGCGAATGAAATCCCGAGATGGCCCCGCAAGCAATGGTGATGAACAGGTAGGGGAACAGGGTCCCCGGGATCACCGGCCCGCCACCCCAGGCATAAGCAGTAAAAGCAGGCATTTTCAAGTTGGGCGCTACAATGATGATTCCCACTGCCAGCATCGCAACAACGCTTAGTTTCATGATGGAACTAAGATAATCGCGGGGAGAAAGCAACAACCATACCGGCAGTACAGAAGCAAAAAAACCATATCCGGCGAGCAGGATGGTCAGGGTTTTATGATCGAAGTTAAACCAGGATGCAAAAGGAGAACCGGGGATGAATTTTCCGAAGATAACGGCTGAAGTAAGGAGAATAACCCCCATCACGGTGGCTTCAACCGTTTTTCCTTTCCTGAACCTGAACATCCACACTCCCATGAAAAGGGCAATGGGGATCGTGGAAGCAATCGTAAAGGTTCCCCAGGAACTTTCCGATAAGGAATTTACCACCACGAGCCCGAGCCCGGCAAGGGCCACGATGATGATCAGGAAGGTTGCAACCGATGTTGTTATGGTGCTGGTGACTTTCCCGATCTCCATGCGGGCAATTTCCGCCAATGATTTGCCATCATGCCTTATCGAGGCGGTGAGGATAACGAAATCATGCACCGATCCTGCCATTACCGCACCGATCACCATCCAGAGAAAGCCCGGGAAATACCCGAACTGGCAGGCAAGAACAGGGCCTACCAGCGGGCCAGCTCCTGCAATGGCAGCAAAGTGATGACCGAAAAGGATCCATTTATTCATCGGGTAATAATTCTGTCCGTCGAACAAACGCCCGGCAGGAGTCTCCCGGGAATCATCCAGAGTCAGTACTTTAGCGGCGATAAAGGAGAAATAAAAACGATAGGCAAGAACAAAAAAGGCGATCGCCGTGATCACCAATGGCATAGCATTCATGAGTGCGGGCTTAGTGATTTCAAATTTATTTATTTTTAGTCAATTCCTGCCGGCTTTTCAAAAAAAAGATAACTTTGTAAAGAATAATTCTAAATTATGAATCACGCATTTTTTTCATCGGATTATCTCCCGATCCTTATCCAATCGGTGGTAGCCTTTGGTTTTGTTGTAGTTACGATGACACTCACGCATTATATCGGAGGTAAAAGGAAGAAAATTCATACGTTGAGAAAAGAAGAAAATTTCGAATGCGGTATTGAAGTCAAAGGAAATGCAAGGTTTCCTTTCTCGGTTCAATATTTCCTGATCGCGATCCTCTTTGTTTTATTCGATGTGGAAATCATTTTTTTCTATCCATGGGCCATCAACTTTAAGGAATTCGGTTGGGAAGGCTTTTTCGAGATGTTGTTATTCCTGGGATTCCTGTTATTCGGATTCTATTATATCATAAAGAAGAAAGCACTTGATTGGGACTAAAAAATTATTCAACGAATTTTTAATTAATGAGCTCATCAGCTCGTCAGCTCATCAACTAAAATGAATGCACCGGAATACATAAAAGTCGATCCTCCCGAAGGATACTCTTCGCCGGGTCTTTTTGCCACGATGTTCGATAAGGTTGTAGGGCTGGCCCGTAAAAATTCCATCTGGCCATTGCCGTTTGCTACATCCTGTTGCGGGATCGAATTCATGGCAACGATGGGAGCACATTATGACCTGGGCCGGTTTGGTGCTGAACGCTTGAGTTTCAGTCCCCGCCAGGCCGACCTTCTGATGGTGATGGGTACCATCGCAAAAAAAATGGCCCCGGTCGTTCAACAGGTATATGTCCAGATGGCTGAACCCCGGTGGGTGATCGCCGTTGGTGCCTGCGCAGCAAGCGGAGGCATCTTCGATACCTACAGCGTCCTGCAGGGAATCGATCATATTGTACCGGTGGATGTATATGTCCCCGGCTGTCCGCCACGCCCTGAACAGATCATCGATGGGTTTATGAAAGTGCAGGAACTGGTAGGTAAGGAATCTCTCAGGAGAAGGTATTCGAAAGAGTATAAAGACCTTCTCGAAAGTTACGGAATAAAATAGCACTCAAATTCGCCCCTTCACACAGCAAGAGCTGAAAAATGAAAATAACATGGACAACACATTCATCACCGGCAAACTGAAAACCCGCTTTCCGGAAAACATTCTTGCTGTGGATGAGCATAGCGATATGCTGACGGTAGTAGTTGCCAAAGAGGTGATCCATGAGGTGATCCGTTTCCTGAAGGAGAATGAATCCCTTGGATTTACCTTTCTCACGACCCTGTGTGGCATTCATTACCCTGACCAGGAATTGCAGCTGGGGGTGGTATATCACATGCACCGTTTTTCCGACAATACCCGGATCCGGATAAAGACTTTTTTACCGGTGGGAAATCCCGTTGTTCCTACAGTTACAGATCTGTTCTCAGGGGCCAACTGGATGGAGCGGGAAACCTATGATTTTTACGGGATCCTTTTCGAAGGGCATCCCAACCTCAAGCGGATCCTGAATGTAGAATACCTGGATTATTTTCCCATGAGAAAAGAATACCCGCTGGAAGACCCTACACGGGAAGATAAAGACAACCGGTTTTTTGGAAGATGAACGATAACCGTTATACGACACTGAACCTTGGCCCCACGCATCCGGCCACGCATGGCATATTCCAGAATGTATTGACGTTGGATGGGGAACGGATCATCGATACCGAACAAACCATCGGATATATCCACCGGGCTTTTGAAAAGATCGCCGAAAGAAAATCTTATTACCAGATCACAACCCTGACCGACCGCATGAATTACTGCTCTTCTCCCATTAACAATATCGGGTGGCAAATGGCAGTGGAAAAACTCCTGGGGGTCAGGACGACGAAAAGGGTCGATTACATGCGGATCATCGTCATGGAACTAGCGAGGATCACTGACCACCTGATCTGCAACAGCGTCATCGGGGTCGACAGTGGAGCGCTGACGGGATTTGTGTATGTATTCCAGGAACGGGAAAAAGTGTACGAGATCTACGAACTGCTCTGCGGGGCAAGGCTGACAACCAATGTCGGCAGGATCGGCGGTTTTGAGCGGGATTTTACCCCTGAAGTCATAAAGAAGATCTACGAATTTCTCGACCATCTGCCGAAAGTATTAAGGCAATTTGAAAAACTGCTCCTCCGTAACCGCATCTTCATGGACCGAACCCTCAATGTAGGCCCGATTTCTGCTGAAAGGGCCGTGAATTATGGGTTCTCCGGTCCGAACCTCCGGGCAGCCGGCGTGGATTATGACGTCAGGGTAACGAGCCCGTACAGCTCCTATGATGATTTTGATTTTACCATCCCGGTTGGAAGTCAGGGCGACACCTACGACCGCTTTTGCGTGCGGCAGGAAGAAGTCTGGCAAAGCCTGAAACTCATCCGGAATGCCTTGGATAATCTCCCGGAAGGAAAGTATTTTGTGGATGTTCCCGAATTCTACCTTCCACCGAAAGAAGATGTTTACAGCAAAATGGAAGCCCTGATCTGGCATTTCAAGATCGTGATGGGAGAGATCGGCGCACCTGTTGGTGAAATATACCATTCGGTTGAGGCAGGAAACGGGGAACTGGGATTTTACTTAGTCAGTGATGGGGGAAGAGCACCTTACCGTCTCCATTTCCGCAGGCCCTGTTTCATATACTACCAGGCGTTACCGGAAATGATCAGAGGCGGGGTGCTGTCGGATGCGATCCTCACCATGAGTTCAATGAATGTGATTGCTGGGGAACTTGATGGATAATTATGAATTATGAATGCAGAATGAGTGGGTTAATTAATCATAAGTTATATAACAGGGAGAAAAAAACAATTGAGTTCTCTGCAGAAACCTTGAAAAGGATCAGGGAGATCATTAAGCATTATCCCGCCGAGCGGAAGAAATCTGCTTTGTTGCCGGTGCTACATATTGCACAGCAGGAACTGGGAGGATACCTGAGTGTGGATGTAATGGATTATGTGGCATTCCTGCTGGAAATTCAGTCGATCGAGGTTTATGAAGTTGCCACCTTTTATACCATGTTCCTGCTTGAGCCGGCAGGAAAATATGTGATCGAAGTATGCCAGACAGGTCCATGTGCACTTTGCGGAGGTGAACGTATCCTTGATCACCTGGAAAATGTTTTGGGGATTAAAAATGGGGAAACCACATCCGACGGGCTGTTTACATTGAAAACCGTAGAATGCCTGGGATCCTGCGGTACGGCTCCGGTTATGCAGGTCAATACGGAGTTTTATGAATCGATGACCCATGAAAAAATTGACCAGATCATCGAAGATTTTAAAAATAAAGGAAACCAACAACCTTCGGAAACCAGATGGGCAGACCTGTTTTAATAGAAAAGATCGGTATTCCGGGCATCCGTGACTTTGCTGTTTACCGGGCTCACGGGGGCTATTCTTTGGCGGAAAAAACGTTGAAGAAGATGACTCCTGCAGAGGTAAACCGGGAAGTTACAAAATCGGGACTCAGGGGCAGGGGTGGCGCCGGGTTCCCTACAGGTCTGAAATGGAGTTTCCTCGACCGGAAAACAGATAAGCCGAAGTACCTAGTCTGCAATGCAGATGAGAGCGAACCAGGAACTTTCAAGGACCGTTACCTGATGGAACATCTGCCCCACCTGCTGATTGAAGGGCTTATCATTTCCAGCTTTGCCCTGGGCGTAAAAACCTGCTACATCTATGTAAGAGGTGAATTCAAATACATCATCGGGATCCTTAAAAAAGCCGTCGATGAAGCCTATCAGCAAAAATTCCTGGGAGAAAATATTCTAGGAACCAGTTTTTCACTGGATATTTTTCTTCACCCGGGCGGAGGCGCTTATATCTGCGGGGAAGAAACAGCCATGCTGGAATCACTGGAAGGGAAAAAGGGGAATCCCAGGATTAAGCCTCCGTTTCCAGCTTATAAAGGACTTTACGATTGCCCCACGGTGGTGAACAATGTGGAAACCCTGGCTGCAGTCGTTCCCATCATCGGAATGGGAGGAGATGCCTATGCAAAGATCGGTATAGGAAAAAGCACCGGGACCAAGCTCATCTCCGCCTGTGGAAACATCAACAAACCCGGTGTTTATGAAATAGAATTGGGATTGCCTGTAGAGGATTTCATTTTCTCGGAAGAATATTGCGGCGGGATCAAAAACGGAAAACGATTGAAAGCAGTCATTCCCGGCGGTTCTTCCGTACCGGTCCTGCCGGCTGGACTGATCCTTCGCACCCTGAAGGGAGAACAACGGCTGATGACCTACGAATCGCTGGAAGAAGGCGGCTTCGACAGTGGCACCATGCTGGGGTCGGGAGGATTTATCGTGTATGATGAAGATGCTTGCATGGTGCGGAATACCTGGAACTTCACCCGTTTTTACCGCCACGAATCCTGCGGGCAATGTTCACCTTGCCGGGAAGGAACTGCATGGATGGAACCGGTTTTACGGCGTATCGAACAGGGCGAAGGAAAATACAGCGATATTGATTTGCTGGTCAACATTGCCGATAAAATTGAAGGAAATACCATCTGCCCGTTCGGTGATGCAGCCGCATGGCCGGTTTCCAGCGCAATCAGGCACTTCCGTCATGAATTTGAATTTCATATCGAACATCCGGAAATAGTAAAAAATCCTGATCATGGATCACTTATCCAGTATCCAGTATCCAGCATCCAGTATCGATAAAAAAGATGAAGATTACTATAGATAATATATCCATTGAAGTCAGCGAAGGAACAACCATTCTCGAAGCGGCCAGGAAAATCGGGGGAAAGATTGTTCCCCCGGCTATGTGCTGGTATTCCAAGTTGAAAAACACCGGAGGGAAATGCCGTACCTGCCTTGTTAAAGTGGCACAGTCGTCGTCAAAAGATCCGCGCCCCATACCAAAACTGGTGGCATCCTGCAGCACCCCTGTCCAGGATGGGATGGTGGTGCAGAACATCACTTCACAAGAAGTGCTGGATGCCCGGAAAGCCATTGTGGAATTTCTCCTGATCAATCATCCGCTGGATTGTCCTGTTTGCGACCAGGCAGGTGAATGTGACTTACAGGACCTGAGCTTCCTGCATGGAGTAGTAGAAACCCGCAGTGATGAAGAACGAAGGGAATTCCCGGTAATTGATATCGGGGATAAGATCAAGCTTAACATGAACCGTTGCATTCTCTGCTACCGTTGTGTTTTTATTGCCGACCAGATTACCAGCAAGCGTGTTCACGGCGTTCTTTACAGGGGCGATGCGGCAGAGATCAGTACCTATATACAAAATGTGATCGATAATGATTTTTCAGGAAATATGATCGATGTTTGTCCTGTTGGCGCCCTGACCGACCGGACCTTTCGTTTTAAAAGCCGTGTCTGGTTCCTGAATCCGATGGATGCCCACCGGGAATGTTCGCATTGCCCGGGGAAGGTAACGGCCTGGATGTTCGGAAATGAAATATACCGGATCACCGGCAGAAAAGATGAGTTTGGAGAACTGGAAGAGTTTATCTGCAACGAATGCAGGTTTGAAAAAAAAGAATTGACAGACTGGTTCATCGAAAGACCGAAAAAAATCAAGCGGGAATCGGTGATCTCTGCAAATCATTATGAAAAACTGATCAAGTCTTCAATCATTCATCCGATCGAAGGGACAACAGAACAACAGGAATAAATAAATGGGCACATTCATCCTTTACAAGACCATCCTCGCAAGTTGCATCTTAATGATCAGCTTGCTGGTTGCTATGTACTCTACCTTGATCGAACGGAAGGTGGCCGGTTTTTTCCAGGATCGTCTCGGTCCCGACCGTGCCGGCCCCTGGGGATTATTCCAACCACTGGCCGACGGGATCAAACTCTTCTTCAAGGAAGAATTCATGCCCAATACAGCCGACAAATTCCTTTATATCCTTGGGCCTTCCCTCACCATGCTGATCGCATTGCTCACCAGCGCTGCCATTCCATGGGGCAGCAACCTGGTTATCAATGGTAAGGAATATCCCTTGCAGGTTGCCGATATCAATATCGGGATCCTGTATATTTTCGCAATCGTCTCCATCGGGGTTTATGGGATCATGATCGGTGGATGGGCCTCAAATAACAAGTATGCTCTGCTCGGAGCCATCCGCGCCTCTTCCCAGATGATCAGCTATGAACTGGCCATGAGTCTCGCTATTATAGCTGTAGTAATGATGACGGGATCGCTCAGTCTGAAAGATATTGTGCAACAGCAACATGGATTTAACTGGAATGTCTGGTACCAGCCAGCAGCCTTCCTGATTTTCCTGGTCTGCGCCTTTGCCGAATGCAACCGCTCGCCATTCGATCTCCCAGAATGCGAAACCGAACTCGTGGGCGGATACCATACCGAATACAGCAGCATGAAACTCGGCTTTTACCTTTTTGCCGAATACATCAACATGTTCATCTCAGCTGCAGTCATGGCCACCTTGTTTTTTGGCGGGTATAATTTCCCGTTTATGGATAAACTGGCGCTTTCTCCCAATGCCATGGCCACCATTGGCTTCTTCGTTTTGTTTACCAAGATCACATTCCTTGGGTTTGTCTTCATGTGGGTGAGATGGACCCTGCCACGGTTCCGGTATGATCAGCTGATGCGGCTCGGATGGAAAGCCATGATACCATTGGCAATATTGAATATCGTGATCACAGGAATTGTTATTCTTATCAGATAATATTCAGATCATGCAGTTAATATCAAATAGATCCAAATTGGTTTCAAACAAAAAGATGTCTTTTTGGGAGAAGATCTATTTACCTGCAGTGCTGAATGGGATGAGAATCACTTTCTCTCATCTGTTCAGGAAAAAGGCCACGATCCGTTACCCGGAGACCAAAAGGGAATTTGCAGAGATCTATCGCGGACAGCATGTGCTGAAACGGGATGAAGAAGGACGTGAACGATGCACGGCATGCGGACTTTGTGCAGTTGCCTGTCCTGCCGAAGCCATTATCATGGTAGCAGATGAACGGAAACCGGGAGAAGAAAACCTGTACCGGGAAGAGAAATATGCATCCGTTTACGAGATCAATATGTTGAGATGCATCTTTTGCGGATTGTGCGAGGAAGCATGTCCGAAAGAGGCGATCTTCCTGACCAAAAAAATTGTAGCTTCGGATTATGAACGAGATGGGTTTATCTATGGGAAAGACAAACTCCTGGAACCATTGGATCCGGAAAAACGGATCGATATTTCAAAACGCGAAACGAAAGAAGTACTGGAATTCAAGAAAGACAAATCAAAAAAGCATAATCAATGAGATTAAAATGGATTTTAAGTTTTTAAACTGAATTTTGAATCTGATAGGATGTTTACAAAGTACATTTTCTTCTTTCTCTCCATCCTGGCTCTTTATTCTGCACTGATGGTGCTGATGTCGAAAAAACCCATCCACAGTGTTCTTTACCTGACACTGACTTTTTTTGCCATTGCAGGCCATTATGTTTTACTGAATGCCCAGTTCCTGGCGGTGGTTCATGTCATCGTTTATGCAGGAGCCATCATGGTTTTATTTTTATTTACCGTGATGCTGCTGAACCTGAACAAAGAAGAGGTCTCTCCTAAGCCGCTTTGGATCAAGACCGTGGTAATCATCGCGGGAGGAACGCTGATGATTGTCCTGATCGGGATCTTCCGGGGATATGATATCGCCATAAAAACCGATCCGTTCCTGACCCAGATCGGGTTGGTTAAAAACCTGGGAAGAGTGCTGTACAAAGATTACCTTTTGCCGTTTGAACTCTCGTCGATACTCTTTCTGACAGCGATGGTTGGCGCTGTTTTATTGGGAAAGAAGGAACAGATATGATTCGTAAATGGAATATTCGATATTCAAATAATAAACAATGAACAGCATTACCCAGTCAATGCAATTTATCCCAATCGGTTATTACCTTTTCTTTTGCACTATGCTATTCTGCATCGGAGTGACCGGTGTGCTGATCAAACGCAATGCCTTGCTGATCCTCATGTCGGTTGAACTGATGATCAATTCGATCAACCTCCTTCTGGCAGCCTTTTCAACTTATCTGAACGACCCTGCCGGCCAGATCTTCGTATTTTTCATTATGGTTGTTGCTGCGGCAGAAGTGGCAATCGGACTGGCCATTATCGTTGTCATCTATCGTACCACACACTCAATCGATATTGATATTCTGAATAAGCTAAAATGGTAACCATTAATTACGAAATATGAATTATGAATTATGTTTTTCTAATCTCTTTTGGGGTTAGTTCCCCGCCGTTTACGGCGTATTAATATCTTTGTATGTATGAGTGAAAGCGAATACATACATAAATCACACAATGTAAGCGTACTGTTGTACCATTTTGTTTGTCCGGCCAAGTATAGAAAAGTTGTCTTTAGCAAAGCAGTTGATCAAACGATGAAAGAAGTTTGTATCGAGATCGAGAAGAGGTATGAGGTTCATTTTTTGGAGATTGGCACTGACAAAGATCATGTTCATTTTTTGATTCAATCTGTTCCAAAGATGAGTGCAACGGCAATTATCACCATGGTGAAAAGTCTTACAGCAAAAGAAATTCTCAAAAAGCACCCAGAAGTTAAAACCAAACTTTGGGGTGGAGAATTTTGGACTGATGGATTTTTTGTCAACACGGTAAGCAAGTTTGGCAATGAAACGAGTATAACGGAATATGTCCGAGATCAAGGGTTGGAGAAAGATTATACAGTTTTGCACAAAAGTAAACAGTTAGCATTGTTTTAAGATACCCCGCTGCTCTGCGGCGGGGAGCTTCATTTATCTGATTATAAAAACTCAATCAGTACTTCATAATTCATAATACATAATTCATAATTTTTTCATGATGAACTTGCTGATAGCCCTGATTCCTGTCTTCCCGCTTCTCGGATTCCTGATCCTGGGGTTAGGGTTTAATCGTATTCGGAAGAAATTCACCTCGGTGATTGGTCCCGGTACGGTTCTTCTTTCCTTTATCGGTTCTCTTATCGTTTTCTTTCACCTTCTTACCGGAGGCGGTTCCGGTTTTCCAAACCGGATCATGACGAACCTCTTCGACTGGATTTCTTTCAGCGGCTTCTCTGTCTCCTTTTCATTCCTTATCGACCCACTGTCGGCTCTGATGCTGTTGATCATCACGGGAGTCGGATTTCTCATTCATTTATATTCCGTCGGTTATATGAAAGATGACCCGGGGTACAACCGGTTCTTTGCTTATATGAATCTGTTTGTCTTTTTCATGCTATTATTGGTCATGGGTGCCGGTTATGTCATCCTGTTTATTGGTTGGGAAGGAGTTGGCTTGTGTTCGTATCTCCTGATCGGGTTCTGGTATAAAAACCAGGAATTCAACAATGCGGCCAAAAAAGCCTTTATCATGAACCGGATCGGTGATCTTGGTTTCCTGCTGGGGATCTTTCTTCTTTTTACAACCTTTGGCAGCCTGAATTATCTTGATATTTTCACCCGGGCACAAAGTATGCATCCCGGAACTATTGTTATTACTGCAATAACCCTGTTACTTTTTGCAGGAGCTGTCGGGAAAAGTGCACAGATACCTCTTTTCACATGGCTTCCTGATGCGATGGCAGGTCCCACGCCGGTTTCTGCGCTCATTCATGCGGCCACGATGGTCACCGCCGGAGTTTACATGGTAGCCCGTTCGAATATTTTGTTCGTCCTTGCGCCGGCCACCCTCACAGTCATAGCCGTTACAGGGCTTGCCACCGCCCTATTTGCTGCCTCTATCGCCATTTATCAGAACGATATTAAAAAGATCCTGGCCTATTCCACAATCAGTCAGTTGGGATATATGTTCCTTGGATTGGCTATGGGTGCCTTTACCGGCGCTATGTTCCATCTTACCACTCATGCTTTCTTCAAAGCGCTCCTGTTTCTTGGCGCAGGCAGTGTGATCCATGCAATGGGAGGGGAACAGGACATTCGGAAAATGGGCGGATTGGGCAATTCCATGCACAAAACGCGATGGGTGTTTCTCATGGGAACCATCGCCATAGCAGGAATCCCACCATTTTCAGGATTCTTTTCAAAAGATGAGATCTTATCTTCGGTATTCGTTCATAGCATTCCCTTCTGGATCATTGCTATGATCGGAGCAATGATGACGGCCTTCTATATGTTCCGGTTGTATTTTCTCATCTTTAGCGGGAAATTCAGGGGTACCATGGTACAAAAACAGCAGCTTCATGAATCTCCTTCCATCATGATCATTCCCCTTGTCATCCTGGCCATCTTATCCATCGCGGGCGGGGTCATCAACCTGCCCGGGTTTACGGGAGGTTCGGCCCGGCTTCAATCCTTTCTCGCTCCGGTATTTGCCGGCTCGATGCCTTTCCTGAAAGCGCCGGTATATGCCTTTGATCATTATACAGAATGGTTGCTGGCAGGGGTCAGCGTTGTTTATGTGGGAATAATGATCCTGGTTGCCTGGTCCCGCTTCCTGAAAAAAGAACCGGAGATACGGGAAGACCTGGTACAAAAATTTTTCCTTCCAAGACTTATTTCCCATAAATATTATATTGATGAATTTTACGACACGCTTTTCGTCAGGCCCATTTTAAGTCTTTCGAAAGGGTTTCATGAAATCATCGAGAAAAAAATCATTGATAAACTTGTTGACGGGATTGGAATCCTTGTGATCCGCGCCGGAAACACGATCCGTTACCTTCAGAGCGGGCATGTGGGGTTTTATGTGTTCATGATGGTGGCCGGGATTATTGCAATATTACTTTTTAATCTTGTTATTTAAGAAATGATTACAGGAATCCTGCTCATACTTCCCTTGTTGTTTTCGCTGGTTATTTTCAGCCTTCGGGATGAAAAATGGATACGCCTGCTTGCAACAGCCGGATCCGTTATCGAATTCCTGGTGTCACTCTACGGACTCTTCCTTTATTCAACGCAATGTCATTGCCAATTCCTGCTGAACATCGGCTGGATCGCAAGCCTGCATGTCAACCTTCGGTTTGGTATGGATGGGATCAGTCTCCTGCTGGTTCTTTTAACAACCTTCCTGACCCCGCTGATCATTCTTTCTTCCCTTGGCCATGCATACCATAAACCCTCGGCATTCTATGGCTTGATCCTGCTGATGGAAATGGCTTTTATCGGTGTCTTCAGCGCTTACGATGGCCTTGTGTTCTATATTTTCTGGGAACTGGCACTGATTCCTGCCTGGTTTATCTGTGCCGTATGGGGTGGCAACGACCGCATCCGCATCACTTTCAAATTCTTTATTTACACCTTTACGGGTAGTCTGTTTATGCTGGTGGCATTGGTATACCTCTATTTCCGGACACCTGCACCCCATTCCTTCGAGATCATATACCTGTATGCTTCGCATCTGACACCCAAAGAACAGAGTTGGATCTTCCTGGCATTTTTCCTTGCATTTGCCATCAAGATCCCCATCTTTCCATTTCATACCTGGCAGCCGGATACCTATACCGAAGCACCCGCCGGGGGAACAATGCTGCTCGCCGGAATCATGCTGAAAATGGGAACCTACGGACTGATCCGGTTTCTTCTTCCCATTTGTCCCCTCGCAGTGAAAGAATGGGGTTGGATCGCCCTGGCGCTTTCCGTTACCGGGATCATCTATGCCTCGGTGATCGCCATCCGCCAGTCGGACATGAAACGGCTCATCGCCTACGCTTCCATTGCACACGTTGGCCTGATCGCGGCGGGGATCTTTGCCCTGACTCAGAAAGCACTCGAAGGTGCCGTAATCCAAATGGTTTCTCACGGCATCAACATCACAGGATTATTTATCATCATCAGCCTTATCGAAAAAAGGATGAAGACAAGGGAAGTTTCACGGATTGAAGGGATGGCAATCCATGCACCCTGGCTGGCAGCCATTTTTATGATCCTCTTGCTGGCCAGTATCGGCTTGCCCCTCACTAACGGTTTCATCGGAGAATTTCTTTTGCTTCTCGGGATTTTCGAAACCAACGTATGGATGGCGGCAGTAGCAGGTCTGACGATCATTTTCAGTGCGGTTTATATGCTATGGATATACCAGCGTACCATGCTGGGCAAACCCGGTGAAGTTGCACAAGGAATCCGTGACATCAGCTTGACAGAAGCGATCCCACTGGTCCCCCTCGTGGTTATGGTGTTTTGGATCGGGATATTTCCGAACTTCTTTCTGCATCTTGCAGAACCCGCAATACAGGAAATTATAAATCTGGTTCATTCGTGAGACTAAAATATTAATAACTCAAGTTTCGCAGTTAAA